>NZ_JBIXLM010000056.1:0-22813 GCF_045798545.1 Paeniglutamicibacter sp. ORCA_105
CCCCCCCCCCCCCCCCCCCCCCCCCCGCGACTTTGATAGATCCTTTCCTCAGCCCTTGACCGAGCCGCTCATCAGCCCGCCGACAAAGTACTTGCCCAGCAGGATGTAGACGACCAGCGTCGGCACCGAGGCAATCAACGCACCGGCCATGGACGCCGCGTAGTCGGTGAGCTGGCCGCCGGCCAGGAAGCTCAGGGCGATGGTGACCGGCCCGTTGCGCCCGGAGGAGAAGAACGCCGCGAACAGGTAGTCGTTCCAGGCGGAGGTGAACTGCCAGATCAGCACCACCACGAAACCTGGGGCGGAAATCGGGAGGATCACCGAGGCATAGGTACGGATGATTCCGGCGCCGTCCATGCGGGCAGCCTCGATGAGTTCGCCGGGAACCGATTCGTAGTAGTTGCGGAAGATCAGCGTGCAGATCGGCAGGCCGTAGACGATGTGCAGCAGCATCAGCGAGGGGACGCCCTGCGGCACCCCGAGGTCGCTCATCAGCTGGGTCAGCGGGATCATGACGGCCTGGTAGGGGATGAACATGCCGAAGAGGATCAGCGTGAAGACCACGTTGGCACCGGGGAAGCGCCACTTGGAGAGCACATAGCCGTTGATGGAGCCCAGCGTGGCCGAAATGACTGCCGCCGGAATCACCAGTGCGAAGGTTCGTCCCAGGGCAGGGGCCAGGGTGGTCCAGGCCTTGGACCAGCCGCCGGTTTCCCAGGTAGTGGGCAGGAACCAGGCGCGGGACGGGTCGGCGTCGGCGGTGCCCTTGAAGCTCGTGATGAACAGGACGTACGCGGGGATCAGGACGACGATCACGAAGAGCAGCAGCAAAGCGTACTTCAGGGTGCGATTGATCCGGCGGCGCCCGGGATGCGGGGATCCGGCCGCGGCCGGCGGGGCGGGTACGGCGGGTCGGTCCAGGATCGAGGTGGCCATCAGCGCTTCTCCGCTCGCGAGGTGTACATGAGATATGGGACAACCACAAGGGCCACGAGCACCAGCAGGATCATGCCGATCGCCGCGGCATCGGCGTAGTCGCTGCCGATGTACTTGACCCACATCATGGTGGCCGGGACCTGCACGGCATAGGTGTTGGCGTCGGGGACGATGGCGCGGATCAGGTCGAAGAGCTTGAGCGACATGTGCCCGATGATGATGACTGCCGACAGCATCACGGGGTTCAGCTGCGGGAAGATCACGTGCCGGTAGAGCTTCCATTCACTGCAGCCGTCAATGCGTGCGGCCTCGCGCAGTTCTTCGGGGATGCCGCGGAAGCCCGCCAGGAAGAGGGCCATGACGTAGCCAGAGAGTTGCCAGATGGCCGGAACGGCGATGGCGGCAATGCCCCAGGTGGGGTTGGACCACCAGTCGTTCTGCAGGAAACCCAGGCCCACCGAATCGAGCAGCCGGTTAAGGCCCGTGGTGCGTTCGCCGCCGGGCTGGTCGGTCTGGAGGCTGGAGAGCAGCCAGCGCCACACCACACCCGAGGCAATGAACGAGACCGACATGGGGAAGAGATAGACGGCTCGGAAGAATCCTTCGCCCTTGGCCGGCTTGTCAAGCATCCAGGCCCAGAGGAATCCGAAGATCAGCGTTCCGGCGAGGAAGACGATGGTGAGGATCAGCAGGTTCCACAGCGAGTGCTGGAAATTCGGGTCGGCCAGCAGGTTGGTGTAGTTCGAGAATCCGACATAGTCGTCGCTGGGCCTGGCGGTGTGCTGGTTGGTGAGACTGACACGGAAGTTCTCAATGATGAGCCAGTAGACGAAGACGCCAATCAGGATGATGGTGGGTGCCAGGAGCAAGAGTCCCGGTCCCCAGTGCCTTACACGCGTAAACATGGTTTCCTCTCAGAAAGTGGCGTCCCAAAGACTTGGGGGCGGTATCGCCAACCGTGTTGGCTCTGACCGCCCCCAAATGCTTGGTGGAGTGTGCTTACTGCGCGAACTTCTCTGCGGTGGCGGCAGCGGAATCCTGCAACGTTGCCACATCGGTGTCGCCGCCGAACTTGCTCACGGCCGTGCTCAGCTCGTTGAGCCAGGCCACCGGCACCGCTGCACCGTGTGCCAGCGACGAAACGATCTTGTCCTGCGAGAAGTCCTTGATCGCGCTCTTCTGGTATTCGGAGAAGTCATCGGTCGCGGCCGTGGTGTTGGCCGGGATCGAGCCCTTGGCTTTGTTGAAGGCGGTCTGGCCCTCGGCCGAGCCAATGGTGGTCAGCCAGGCCTTGGCTCCGGCCGGGTTGGGGGCGCCCACCGGCAGCGTAAAGGAGTCTGCCAGGAAGTTGAAGACACCCTGGGTTCCCGGCATCGGGAAGTAGGCGTAGTCGGTGCCTGCGACATCGCCGTCCTGGGCGAACTTGGCTTCCGCCCAGTCACCCATGAGGTTGTAGGCCGCGGCTCCGTCCTGGACCAGCTGCGTGGCAGGTGCCCAGTCGCTGAGGGAATCGCGGTCGGTGTTGGTGTAGCTCAGGACTTCCTTGTAGGACTCAATGGCCTTGGTGACCTCCGCGCCCTTCCAATCGGTCGTGCCGTCCCAGAGGCCGTTGTAGCCATCGACGCCGAGGCTCGAGAGCAGGACGTTCTCAAAGAGCTGGACCTGGGTCCAGGATCCGGCGACCGCCAGCGGGGTCTTGCCGCTTTCCTTGACCTTTTCCAGGTCGGCAATCCAGGCGTCCAGATCCTCGGCGGGCTTGGCGGGATCCAGTCCTGCATCCTCCAATACCTCGACATTGGCCCAAACGACGTTTGAACGGTGGATGTTGGAAGGAACCGAGTAGATCTTTCCATCGACGGTAAGCCGGTCCACCAGGTCCTGGGGGAATTGGTCGGCAAGCTTGTTCTCGGCATAGAAGCCGGTGAGGTCCTCGAGCTGTTCGGCATCGATGTAGTCCTGAAGCTCGGCGCCGGCGTGGGCTTGGAAGGAATCCGGCGGGGTGCCGGCCTTCAGCTGCGCGGCCAGAACGCTCTTGGCCTGTGAGCCGGCACCGCCGGCGACCGCCAGATTGTCGAAAGTCAGGTTCGGGTAGTCCTCGCCGAAGACCGTGACGAGCGCATCGAGGCCGACCTTCTCGGAACCGTCCGCCCACCAGGTGAACACGCCGACGCCGCCGGTGGCCTCGCTGGCGGGTGCGGCCGAGTCGGCAGGTGCTTCGCCGCCACCGCCGCAGCCGGCGAGCGTGAGTCCCAATGTTGCTGCCGCTGCGATAAGCGTAAGACGACGGCGCATAACTGCCTCCAAGGAGTTGTTTGAAAATGTGAGAAATTGTCGAGTGGTGTGTTCGCGATCACCTAATGGTTACCCGCATCACACTTTGTCGTCAACTACTTAACGCAAACTTTCCTGAAACGTTGGCAGCGAAGGCACTCCGGATGGAGAGGCCTGGTCCCGGCGCAGGACCAGTGCGGCGGCACCCAGTGCCTCCGCGCGATCACCCAACGACGCCATGCAGACTGCGGTGTTCTCGCCAATCACGGGGATGGCGTGGCGCAACAGCCCCCGGCGGATGGGTTCCAAAAGGATCTCACCCAGGGGTGCCAAGGGACCGCCGATGACGATGACTTCGGGACTAAGCAGGTTGGCGACGTTAGCCAGCGCATGGCCCACGGCCGCCCCCACGTCTCCGATGATCCGCAGCGTCGCGGAATCTCCCGCATGGGCCCGCTCGATGATGTCCTCGATTGTGATGGGAATGCCCTCGGCGCGACTCAAGAGCTCGATGACGATCCCGGTCGAGGCCACGGTCTCGAGGCATCCGCGGTTGCCGCAGCGGCAGATGAGTCCCTGGTCAAAAATCGTTGAGTGGCCGATTTCTCCCGTGACCCCGATGCTGCCGTAGTGCAGGGAACCATTGAGGATGAGCCCGGACCCGATGCCGCTGCCGATCTTGAGGAAACAGAGGTTGGAGCAGATTTGGTGCTCGCCCCACGTGATCTGCGCCAAGGCGCCCAAATTCGAATCATTGTCAATGAACACGGGCAAATCAAGCGCTGCCTGCAGTTGGGATTCAATGTCGATCCCCACCCATTCCGGGAGGATCGCGCCGCGGATGACGGTCATGCTTCTGTGGTCAATGGGCCCGGGGATGCCGATTCCCGCCCCGAGCAGTTGGTTGTGCTCGATGCCGTGATCCGCGCGGAGTTTCTTGAGCATGTCGGCGGCGACGGTGATGCTTTCCTCCGCACGATGTCCCACCGGCAGGGCGGTGTGTTCCTCGCCCAGGAGGCGGAAGCCGGAGCGGGCGAGCACCACCCGGACGTGGCTGCGGCCAAAATCGATGCCGACCGCAATGTCGGCCGCATCAATCACGCTGACGCCCATCGCACGCCGTCCCGAACTAGTGGTGGGGGTGGCCTCAACGCGACTGGCGGCCACCAGGCTCTTGACGATGTTCGAGATGGTGGCGGTGGAAAGTCCTGTCGCACGGGCCAGCGCTGCCTGGGTGAGGGTTCCGTGGCTGCGCAACATCGCCAGGACACGTTCCTCGTTGAGTTCGCGTAGCGCGGACTGCGAGCCGGGGTTTGTTCCGCCGGGGGAGTTGCGTTGATCTGCACTCATGCCTTGTAGCGTGCTTCACGAATGTCCTTGTGGTCAAGAGATTAACGCAAGATTAATCGCCAGGATTTTTTGTTGAACGCAAAGTCGCGGTCTGAAGAGGTGGCAATCGGTATGCGACACGTTGGGGAATCGCCTGATTTGCTGCTGGGATTGCCCATTGCGGGCAGCTTCTTTTGGATATGGAACTGTAGTAGGTATGGACCATGCCCGATTTGCCCGGCATCTGTTTGGCTTGTGAGGAGAGTGGCGTGTGACCAGTCCGGATCTTGCCCATTGGCCGCCGGGCGACGGTAAGTATCGTCGCTCGGAATTCTCGTCGTTCATCGGCACCGGGGATCTGGTGTGGGAACGCGTCATCGCGGACGTGCTGCGCTGGAAGGTGAAGACAGCGAGCGGGTTTACGGTGAGCTCAACTGCCCCGGTGAGACAGGGTGACCGAGTGGACGTCACAGTGCACCTGTTCGGTGCCACCGTCATTGAACCCGTGGAAGTTGTCGCAGTCGTGGAAAGCCCGGACCGGGTCGGGTTTGCGTATCGCACGCTGCCGGGGCACCCGCTTAGCGGCGAGGAAGCATTTGTCGTGAGCCGTCACGGGGATGACGTGCGACTCACCATACGATCCCTCACCCGGGCGGCATCGCGGCAACCGTGGCGAGCGCTGTACCCGTTGATTCTCATCGCGCAGCAAATCGTACGCCGGAGATACCTGCGCGCACTCCGCTAACGACTCCGGCCAGGAGAAGGCATCGCGGTCCGGCCACGACCGCCAGAGGACGAAACCGGTTCCTGAACACACTCGGGCATCTGCGGGCGGTCCCTGAATCCGGGTAAGCACGGCGCGGGCCGCCACGTGGGAGTCTGTGCTCCGGAGTGGCGGCCCGTGGTGGTTCGGGAATGATTGGATCGTGGCTACGGGATGAGGATGGTTTTACCGGTGGTCGCACGGGATTCAAGGGCGGTGTGGGCGTTCCCCGCCTCGGCCAGCGGGAAGCGTGCCCCGATGCGGACGTCGAGCTTGCCGACCGAGACCAATTCAAAGAGCTCGCCGGAACGCCAGCGTCGCTCCTCGGCATCGAGCAGGAAGTCGGCGACCTTGGGGCGGGTCACGGTCAATGAACCGTGGGCGTTGAGGCGCTGCAAGTCAAAGGGCGGCACCTGGCCCGAGGCCCCGCCAAAGAGCACCAGGGTGCCGCGGATCTTGAGGGCTTCGAGGGACCCTTCGAAGGTGTCCTTGCCGATGCCGTCGTACACGACATCGACGCCCTTGCCGCCGGTGATTTCTCGGACGCGCACCGGCACTTCGTCGTAGGAAAGGACATGGTCCGCGCCGGCGGCGCGCGCCAGTTCCGCCTTTTCCCCAGTCGAGGTGGTGGTGATGACGGTGGCCCCGCGCAGCTTCAGCAGCTGGATCAACAGCAGGCCGACGCCACCGGCGCCGGCATAGGTAAGCACGGTGTCGCCTTGCTGCACCTTGTAGTTGGAATTGATCAGGTAGTGGGCCGTGATGCCCTGCAGCGGCAGCGCGCCGGCGGTTTCCAGCGACACATTCTCCGGGACGGGCAGGGCCTTCTCGGCATCCAGCAGGGTGTGGGTGGCATAGGTGCGCGACCCCTCGGTGGTGGCCACCCGGTCCCCGACGGCGAAATCGGTGACGCCGGCGCCAACGGCCTCAACGGTGCCGGCGCACTCGCTGCCCGGGGTGAAGGGATACTTGACGTTGTAGACGCCCGAGCGCTGGTACGTCTCAATGAAGTTCACGCCAACAGCGGCGACCTTGACCAGCAGCTGTCCGGGCCCGGGGGAGGGCATCGGCGACGCAACATAGTCGAATACTTCGGGTCCTCCGGCCTGACGGGCGATAATTGCATGGGAACTCACGTGCTGGACTCCTTGGGTCGGCGCTTGGCTTTGTTTCCACCATAGCGTTCGGGCCCCCAGTGGCCCGTGACCAGGGTCCCGATGTTGCGTTGCGGGACCAGACAAAATGAATATTTATTAGCTATCATGCATAAATGCGTAGTAGGGTTGGGTCATGACGATTTCAGTAGCTGTATCCGGAGCCAGTGGGTATGCCGGCGGCGAGGTCCTGCGCCTGCTGTCCAACCACCCCGACGTGACCATCGGTGCGATCACCGCCCACTCGAATGCCGGGCAGCGACTGGGCGAGCTCGCCCCGCACCTGCATTCGCTGGCCGACAGGGTCCTGGTGGAAACCACGGTCGAGCAGCTGCGCGGACATGACGTCGTCTTCCTGGCCCTGCCACACGGTGCCAGCGCCGAGATCGCTGCCCAGCTACCCGCCGACACCCTCGTCATCGACGCCGGGGCCGACCACCGCCTGGAATCCCCGGAGGCCTGGGAAAAGTTCTACGGCTCATCCCATGCCGGAACCTGGCCCTACGGCCTGCCGGAGTTGCCCGGTGCCCGGGACCTGCTCGTCGGCGCCAAGCGCATTGCGGTGCCCGGCTGCTACCCGACCTCGGTCCAGCTGGCCCTCGTGCCCGGCTTCGCCGCCGACCTGCTGGAACCCGAGGACGTGGTCGTGGTTTCCGCCTCCGGAACCTCGGGAGCGGGTAAGAGCGCCAAGGTGAACCTCATTGGCTCCGAGGTCATGGGCTCCATGAACCCCTACGGCGTGGGCGGCTCCCATCGCCACACCCCGGAAATGGAACAAGGGCTCTCCAAGGCCGCCGGCGTCCCGGTGACTGTCTCCTTTACCCCGACCCTGGCGCCGATGCCCCGCGGCATCCTCACCACCGCCACCGCCAAGGTCAAGCCCGGCGTGGACGCGGACATGCTGCGCGCCGCGTGGACGGCTGCCTACAAGGACGAACCGTTCGTGCACGTGCTGCCCGAGGGCCAGTGGCCCGCCACCTCCTCGGTCATGGGCTCGAACCATGCGCAGATCCAGCTGGCATTCGACCCGCACGCCAACCGCGTGATCGTCTCCGCGGTCATCGACAACCTCACCAAGGGCACCGCCGGCGGTGCCGTCCAATCCATGAACATCGCCCTGGGCCTGAAGGAAACCGCCGGCCTGGCACTTGAAGGAGTAGCACCGTGAGCAACGCAGCAATGGGAATCACCTTCCCCGGCGGATTCAGCGCCTCGGGCATCACCGCCGGACTCAAGGCCTCGGGAAACCCGGACCTTGCCCTGGTGCGCAACAACGGCCCGCGCTTTGACGCGGCGGCGGTGTTCACCTCCAACCGCGTGGCGGCGGCCCCGGTGCACTGGTCGCGCCAGGTCATCACCGATGGCCGGGCCGACGCCGTGGTGCTGAACTCCGGCGGCGCCAACGCCTGCACCGGCCCCGAGGGCTTCGCCAACACCCACGCCACCGCCGAGCACGTGGCCACGGTACTCGGCGTTTCCAGCGGTGACGTGCTGGTCTGCTCCACCGGGCTGATCGGCGAGCAACTGCCCATGGACAAGATCCTGCCCGGCGTGGACGCGGCCGCCGCGGCACTGGGCACCGGCAACGAATTCGACGGGGGAGCTGCTGCAGCCACCGCCATCATGACCACCGACACGGTCAGCAAGCAGGCGGGGTTCGCCGGATCCGGATACTCCATCGGCGCCATGGCCAAGGGCGCGGGCATGCTCGCCCCGGGGCTGGCCACGATGCTGGTGGTCATCACCACCGATGCGGTGCTGGAACCGGCGCAGCTGGATGCCGCACTGCGCGAGGCCACCCGCGTCAGCTTCGACCGGGCGGATTCCGACGGCTGCATGTCGACCAACGACACCGTGATCCTGATGTCCTCCGGCGCCAGCGAAACCGTCCCGGACACCGCGGAATTCACCGCCGGACTCACCGAGGTCTGCGTCGAGCTGGCCAAGGCCCTGATCTCCGATGCCGAGGGCGCCGCCCACGAAATCACCATCCGCACCTTCAATGCCGCCACCGAGGACGACGCCGTCGAGGTTTCGCGCACCGTGGCCCGGTCCAACCTCTTCAAGACCGCGATCTTCGGCCAGGACCCCAACTGGGGACGCGTGCTCTCCGCGGTGGGAACGACCAAGGCGGCCTTCGAGCCGGACGAGCTGAACGTGTCGATCAACGGCGTCCAGGTCTGCCGCAAGGGCGGGGTGGGCGATGACCGCAACCTCGTGGACCTGTCCGGGCGCAACGTCCTGGTGGAAATCGACCTCAACGCCGGCATGCAGGAAGCCAGCCTGTGGACCAACGACCTGACCCACGACTACGTCCACGAGAATTCGGCCTACAGCAGCTAGGCGACGCAAGCGCCCCGGCTCAATCGTTTCAGTGAGGAAGCACCCGAGCATGTCTGAGAACAAACCCACGCCAACGCCCATGGACGTGGCACAGCGCAAGGCCGAGGCCCTGATCGAGGCCCTGCCCTGGATCCAGCGCTTCGCCGGAACCACCATGGTCATCAAGTACGGCGGCAACGCCATGATCAACGAGGACCTGCGGCGCGCCTTTGCCGAAGACATCGTGTTCCTGCGCCACGTGGGCATCAACCCCGTGGTCGTGCACGGGGGAGGCCCGCAGATCAACTCCATGCTCAGCCGCCTGGGCATCGAGTCCGAATTCAAGGGCGGTCTGCGCGTCACCACCCCCGAGGCCATGGACGTGGTCCGCATGGTGCTCACCGGGCAGGTGCAGCGCGAACTGATCGGCCTGATCAACTCCCACGGACCCTACGCGGTGGGACTTTCCGGCGAGGACGGCGCCCTGCTGCGGGCAGTGCGCACCGGGACCTATGTTGACGGGCAGCACGTGGACCTGGGACTGGTGGGAGAGGTGACGGGGGTCAAGCCCGACCAGATCCTTGACCTGCTGGCCGCCGGCAAGATCCCGGTGGTCTCCACCGTGGCCCCGGAGGTCGACGAGAAGGACAACCCCACCGGACAGGTGCTCAACGTCAACGCCGACACCGCCGCGGCGGCACTGGCGAGCGCCCTGGGTGCCTCCAAGCTGGTGATCCTCACCGACGTGGAGGGGCTGTACGCGGCCTGGCCGGACAGGTCCTCGCTGATCTCCTCGCTGGACGTCGAGCAGCTGCGCTCCCTGATGCCCAAGCTCGAATCGGGGATGATCCCCAAGATGGCCGCCTGCCTCAAGGCCGTGGACGAGGGCGTGGGCCAGGCCCACATCGTCGACGGCCGCCAACCACACTCCATGCTGCTGGAGGTTTTCACCTCCGCAGGCGTCGGAACCCAAGTCATTCCCAAGGACAAGGCATGAACGAGATCATTGAACAGGAAACGGGCGCCCTGGGCGCCCTGCAGGGCAGCGAATTGCTCGCCCGCTACAACCACTCGCTGCTGGGTGTCTTCGGCACCCCGCAACAGGTTCTGGTGCGCGGGGCAGGCTGCCACGTGTGGGACGCCGACGGCAAGGAATACCTGGACCTGCTCTCCGGGATCGCCGTCAACGCCCTGGGCCACGCCCACCCGCTGCTCACCTCGGTGATTTCCTCGCAGTTGGCCACCCTGGGACACATCTCCAACTTCTTCACCAGCCCCACGCAGATCGCGCTGGCGGAAAAGCTGCTGGAGCTCAGCGCGGCACCGGAGGGTTCCAAGGTGTTCTTCACCAACTCCGGCACCGAGGCCAACGAAGCTGCCTTCAAGCTGGCCCGCCGCAACGCGGGCACACCCGAAGCACCGCGCACCAAGATCATTGCCCTGGAGCACGCCTTCCACGGCCGCACCATGGGCGCGCTCGCGCTGACCTGGAAGCAGGCCTACCGCGAGCCGTTCGAGCCCCTTCCGGGCGGGGTCGAATGGATCCCGGCCGGGGACATCGAGGCGCTGCGCGCAGCGGTGGATGAAACCACCGCCGCGGTCTTCATCGAACCCATCCAGGGGGAGGCAGGGGTCATCGAATTCGGCCCCGGATACCTACGTGAGGCCCGGGAGATCACCGAGGCCGCCGGCGCGCTGCTGGTCTTTGACGAGGTCCAGACGGGCATCGGCCGCACCGGCGACTGGTTCGCCTCCGCCGGGGTCATCCCCGACGCCATGACACTGGCCAAGGGCCTGGGCGGCGGATTCCCGATTGGAGCGATGGTCGTCTTCGGCACCGATGCCACCGGGCTGCTCACCCCGGGCCAGCACGGAACGACGTTCGGCGGCAACCCCGTGGCCACCGCCGCGGCCCTGGCCACCCTGCATGTCATAGAATCCCAGGACCTGCTGGCGCAGGTGCGAAGCGTGGGCCAGGAGATCCGGACCAAGCTCGCCGCGCTCGACTTCGTCACGGCCGTCCGCGGCCAGGGGCTGCTCATCGGTTTCGACCTGGCGGCCGCCGTGGCCCCGGCGGTTGTCACCGCCGCATTGGCGGCGGGGTTCATCATCAACGCCCCGGGCCCCAACACGCTGCGCCTGGCACCGCCCCTGATCATCACCACCGAACAACTCGACACCTTCGTAGCAGCGTTGCCCGCGATATACGCCGCGGCCGTTGCCGGCACCCAGGAATAGGACCACAGCACCATGACCAACCCAGTTCGCCACTTCCTGACCGACCTTGACCTCACACAGGCCGAACAGACCGAGGTCCTTGACCTGGCCCTGGCCATGAAGAAGGACAAGTACGGATACAAGCCGTATGCCGGCCCGCAGACAGTTGTCGTCTTCTTCGACAAGACCTCCACCCGCACCCGAGTGTCCTTCGCCGCCGGCATTGCCGAGCTCGGCGGTTCCCCGCTGATCATCAACTCCGGCGAATCCCAGTTGGGCCACAAGGAGTCCATATCCGATTCCGCCAAGGTCCTTGAGCGCATGGTCTCCACCATCGTGTGGCGCACCTACGCCCAGTCCGGCCTGGAGGAAATGGCCGAGAACTCCAACGTCCCGGTCATCAACGCCCTCTCGGACGACTACCACCCCTGCCAGCTGCTGGCGGACCTGCTGACCGTGCGCGAGCACAAGGGCACGCTTGCTGGCCTGTCCATGGCCTACTTGGGCGACTCGGCCAACAACATGGCCAACTCCTACCTGCTGGCCGGCGTCACCGCCGGGATGCACGTGCGCATCTCCGGGCCGGAGGGCTACCTGCCGAGTGCCGACATCATTGCGGCCGCCGAGAAGCGCGCGGCCGAAACCGGCGGCTCGGTGACTGTCACAACCGATGCCGCTGCCGCACTGGCGGGCGCCGACGTGGTGGCCACCGACACCTGGGTTTCCATGGGCCAGGAAGACGAGAAGTCGCAGCGTATGGAACTCTTCCGCGACTACGCCGTGGATTCGGCCGCCATGGCGCACGCTGACAAGGACGCCATCGTCCTGCACTGCCTGCCGGCCTACCGCGGCTACGAAATCGCGGCCGACGTCATTGACGGACCCCAGTCGGTGGTCTTCGACGAGGCCGAAAACCGCGTCCACGCCCAGAAGGCCATCATGGGCTGGTTGATGGCCAAGTCCAACCTGGCCGAGGTGCCGGGAGTGAACTCGAACCGATGAGCACCCCCGCCTCGTTCCAGCCCACAACAAAGATCGCGCGCCAGGCGCGGGTGGGTGCCATCCTGTCCACCCGCACCGTGCGTTCGCAGGCCGAGCTGGTGGTCCTGCTGGCAGAGGAAGGCATGGCCGTCACCCAGGCAACGTTGTCGCGCGACCTGGTGGAGCTCGGCGCGGTGCGTGTGCGCGGGGCCGACGGGGGACTGGTCTATGCGGTACGCCAGGAGGGCGGTGACCGCAGCCCCCAGGTTGGGGTCAGTCCGGAGGTGCACGACGCCAAGCTGGCCAAGCAGTGCGCTGAGTTGCTGATTACCGCCGAGGCCTCGGGCAACATCGTGGTTTTGCGCACCCCGCCAGGTGCGGCAAATTTCCTGGCCCTGTCCATCGACCATTCCACGATGCCGCAGATCCTGGGGTGCATCGCCGGGGACGACACCGTCATGCTGGTGACCCGCGACGTCAACGGTGGGGCCGAGGTTGCAGCGCGCTTCCTGGCGCTGGCCGACCCGCAGTAGCCAAGTCGACCAGTCGCACGGGCGCAGGAGTCCTAGGAGGCAGGAATGGGCCCTTCCAAGAAGGCGGCGATGCTCGGTGCAGTCCTGGTGACGCTTATCTTGCTCGCGATCCTCATCGGTGTCATCGTCGGGACAACCGGCATGATCACCGGTCCCGGCAGCGGGGAGGTCCTTCCCGCAGGCGGTTGGGGGAAGGCCGGAGGGCCTTGCGACTACCGGCCGGTAACCCTTGTGGAACCTCGGCCCTTGTGCAACCATTTTGTTGCGCAGGGGCTTTGCGTTTTGAGGGGGAAACACATGGACGTCAAACGTCAGGATGCCATCGAGGCATCCATCGACATCAATGCCACGGGCGCATCCGTCTGGGAACTGATCAGTGAACCGGGTTGGTTCATCAACGGCGGTGCCATCACGACGCATCGGATCGAAACCGACGGTGCATTTTCAACCGTTTACGATGCGATCTATGGAAAATTCGAATTCGAGACAGTCACCCTCGAAGCTCCCAGCTATGCCGCGTTCCGTTCCCTGGGGGGTCATGCCTGGGACGATCCCGTCCCCAACACCCTCGTTGAATTCTGGATCGAAACCACACATTCCGGAGCCGTGAGGTTGCGCGTCATGGAGAGCGGGTTCGCTGCCTTCGGTGCCGATGAGCATGCTCATGCCATCAGCGCCAACACCCAGGGCTGGAAAGCGGAGATGCTGGCGGCGCAGCGTTATTTGGACGGAAAATGACCGGGCAGCCGGAACCGGCTTCCACCCAATTGATTTTTGCAGCGCTCTCCGACCCAACGCGGCGACAGATGCTCGTGCTACTAGGCGACAAGGCGAGCAGTGCGTCGCGACTCAGCGAACCGCTGGGCATCAGCAGGCAGGCCGCGGCCAGGCACCTCGGGATCCTTCTGGGCGCCGGCCTCGTCAGACGGCGCCGCGACGGCAGGGAGATAGTCTTCGAATTGGTCCCGGACGGATGGGGCCCGGCGACCGACTACATCGGCGGATTGCAGGCCGGCGTGGGCGGGCAGTCGGCCAGGGCGTCAGACTTGAGATGAGGCCGCACTTGCCGCTCGCCTGCCACGGTATCGGCCCCGAATGGTTGGCTCTTTGGGACCCCACGCAAATTTCGGGGCACCCCGCGCAAAATGGGCAGGGTGCCCCGAAAGCAGGATCACGCGCGGCGTGGGCGCCGTACGCTACGGACCGTGGACGAGTTCGCTATCGGTGCGCGGCGTATTGAAGGCTTTGCGGAATGCGGATTCAACCTCGTCGTTGTAGGCAACCAGCACGACGCGGTGGATCGATGTCGAATGCAGGTACGTCTCAAACCACTCGTGGATGGCGTGGGCCGCGATCGAGGCAACGTCCTCCGGGTCCCAGCCGTATGCACCGGCACCAATGGCCGGAAACGCCACGCTGGTGGCGCCGAGGCGCGAGGCAACGTACAGGGAATTGGTGAAGCACTGCGAAAGCGTCTTGGGGTTGGTCTGCCCGACGTGCCGGTTTGGCCCGGGGGAGTGGATGACCCAGCGGGCGGGTAGGTCGCCGGCTCCGGTGGCCAAGGCGAGGCCGGAGGCGAGGCCGTCGGGGTGGGTCGTGGCCCTGAGCTTCCGGCATTCGGCCAGCAAGGCAGGGCCCGCGGCCTCGTGGATAGCATCGTCGACACCACCGCCACCGAGCAGGGATGGATTTGCAGCATTGACGATCGCATCGACCTTTTGTTCGGTGATGTCTCCACGCACGATGTCGATATGCATTTCTTTGCTCCTGTCAGTGATCCAGAACACCTGATAGCACCACGATACGCGCCAGTCCCGATCTTGTGGAGGGGCATACAGCGGATTCTCAGGCGTGACTAGCGCAAAGCCGATCAGGAGGCCAAAAACAGGGGCTTGGGGGATTTGTGTGACGCCGGCGGGAACCGCACGGACGGAATCCAAGTCCGTCTCAGCGCGGTGCCCGACGCTGGAACAGCAGCATCCGCGGGACCGGTCCTAGAGGTATTCCTCGATGACTGCCTTGAACTCGGGCAGGTCGAACATCTGGGCGACGGCCAAGGCGTTTTGGGCACCTAGGCGGGGGTCCGCGCCGTTGGCCAGCAGCATGCGGGTCAGTGGCTCGTTCTTGCGGAACACGGCGCAGGTCAAGGCGCCCTGGCCCTTGTCGTTGAGTCGGTTGACGTCGGCGCCGCGCTCGAGCAGGCCGGAGACGGTCTCGTCGTGGCCGTTGTAGGCAGCCAGGATCATCAGGGTGTCGCCCTTGGCGTCGGTCAGGTCCGCCGGGATTCCCTGGTCGAGGATGGCCATCAGCTTGCCGGTGTTTCCCTCGCGGGCCAGGTCGAAAATGGAGTGCAGGAACGCGAGCTCTTCGTCGGAAAGCGCGTCGGGGGTGTTCGAATCGGTCATACCCCAAATCGTACCGGGCTGCCGCCGGGGGAGTGGTGGTGACATGACGTATGAATAATTATGTAGACTAGTGAATAAGTATTAGACATCGGGTGTTGCGTCCGGAGCCGGGGAACCGCCCTGCACTAGGATGGACACTGGATTTGGACACCTCTCGAACCGGCGCCCGGGACGGGCGCACGGAAGGATGAACATGGGATCGGCAACAAACGAAGGTGCACTCTGGGGCGGACGATTTGCCGGAGGCCCGGCGGACGCCCTGGCGGCGCTGAGCAAGTCCACGCACTTTGACTGGCGGCTGGCCCGCTACGACATTGCCGGATCCCGCGCCCACGCCCGCGTGCTGCACACTGCCGGACTCTTGGACGAAGCCGAACTCGCCGGCATGATTGCCGCACTGGATGAGCTGGAAGCCGACGTTGTCTCCGGCGCCTATGTTGCCTCCGACTCCGACGAGGACGTCCATGGCTCCCTCGAGCGCGGACTCATCGAGCGCGCCGGAACCGCGCTGGGCGGCAAGTTGCGCGCCGGCCGCTCGCGCAACGACCAGATCGCGACCCTGGGTCGCATGTTCCTGCGCGACCACGCACGAATCGTTGCCCGCGGCGTGCTGGCCACCATCGACGCACTCATCGAGCAGGCCGAGGCGCACCCGAATGCCGCCATGCCCGGGCGCACCCACCTGCAGCACGCGCAGCCCATCCTGCTGTCCCACCACTTGCTTGCCCACGCTTGGGCGATGCTGCGCGACGTCCAGCGCCTGGCGGACTGGGACAAGCGCGCCGCGGTTTCCCCCTACGGCTCCGGCGCCCTGGCTGGCTCTTCCCTGGGCCTGGACCCCAACGCCGTGGCAACCGAACTCGGCTTCGACTCCGCGGCATGGAACTCGATCGACGGCACCGCCGCCCGCGACGTGTTCGCCGAATACGCCTGGGTCGCTGCCATGATCGGGGTGGACCTCTCGCGCATCTCGGAGGAAGTCATCCTCTGGGCCACCAAGGAATTCTCCTTCGTCACCCTCGACGACGCCTTCTCCACCGGCTCCTCGATCATGCCGCAGAAGAAAAACCCGGATGTGGCCGAACTGGCCCGCGGCAAGGCCGGCCGGTTGATCGGCAACCTGACCGGCCTGCTGGCCACGCTCAAGGCGCTGCCGCTGGCCTACAACCGCGACCTGCAGGAAGACAAGGAGCCGGTCTTCGACGCGACCGACACCCTCGAACTGCTGCTCCCCGCGGTCTCCGGCATGATCGCCACGCTGAAGTTCAACACCGAGCGCATGTCCGAACTCGCGCCGCTGGGCTTCGCCCTGGCCACCGACATCGCCGAGTGGCTGGTCCGCCAGGGCGTGCCCTTCCGCGAGGCCCACGAGCTCTCCGGCGCAGCGGTGAAGCTGGCCGAGTCCAAGGGCGTCGAGCTATGGGACCTGAGCGACCAGGAGTACGCCGGGATTTCCGGGCACCTGACCCCTGAGGTCCGCACCGTGCTCTCCACCGAGGGTTCGTTGAACTCCCGTTCGGCACAGGGCGGAACCGCACCCTCGGCCGTCGCGGCGCAGCTGGCCGCATTGAAGGACGCGCTGGTTCCGGTGCGCACCTACGCCGGCTAGCAATCCCGCAGTTCCCTCTCAGGCGGGGCCCACCATCCGGCGGGCCCCGCCTGCGTGATTTCCGGCATCCGGGGCGGATAAGGTGGTCAGTATGAGTGAGCTCACACAACAGGACCTGACGACCCGGATCCTCTCCGCCTTGTCGACCCTTCGCGAGAACATGGCCACCGTCGACGACGCGGCCGCCGCCGAGCCAAGCGCCCTTCCCGGGTGGAGCCGAGCACACGTGTTGGCCCACCTCGACGGGTTCAGCCGTGCCGCAGCGCGCCAGCTGGACACCGCCGGTGCCGAGGAACCCTTCCCCATGTACGACGGTGGAATGGAGGCCCGCGACGACTCCATCGAGATGGCGGCGCTGATGCGTGCCCAGGCCTTGGCCGCGCGGACCGGCGAGGCCCTTGACGCCCTGGAATCCAGCATCCGCGGCATCAGCCCGGCGGAGTGGGCCCTGGCAACAGGGTTCCGTGGGGGAGGCAGCGTGGAAGACCTCTTCCATGCCATCTGGCGCGAGCTGGTCATCCACACCGCGGACCTGGCCCTGGGCAACTCCGTCGCCGACTGGGAACCGGAATTCTGCGCACACCTCTTCCAGGCGCTCGAGGGGCGGGTGCCTGAATCCCGCCGCTACATCCTCCAGCCCCATGGCGCCCAGCGCATCACCCTGGGACAGGGCGAGGCGACCACGGTGCTCAGCGGCACCGCCTTCGACCTGGCCGCCTGGCTGGCCGGCCGCCAGCCGCTGGGACCGGTCCAGGCCACTGCCGCAGCCGACGGCACCGACCTGCCCGAGCTCCGCCCCTGGGCCGTCAAGCTGAAAGCCAACAACTAGCCAACCGGGACATCCGGAAGGAGGGGACGTCGTGAACAGCCCGAACCGCGTGGGGTTGCTGGGTCTGCCGTCGTTGCAACTGGCACCGCACCTGCTCGGCGCCCATGTCTCCACCTTCATCGGCGGGCGGCTGGTCGTGGTGCGACTGACCGAGGTCGAGGCCTATGACGGGCACCAGGATCCCGGATCCCATGCCTATCGGGGCAAGACCGCCCGCAATGCCGGGCTCTTCGGCCCACCGGGCACCGCGTATGTGTACTTCACCTACGGGATGCACTTCTGCGCCAATGTGGTGTGCGGGCAGGAGGGAACAGCCTCGGCCGTGCTGATGCGCGCCGGGGAAGTCGTTTCGGGCCGGGACACGGTGTTGGCCAGAAGGGGAAACCCGAAGGGACCCGAGGCGCAGCTGCTCAGCGGGCCTGCCCGGTTGGCCCAGGGGCTGGGGCTGACACTGGAACACAACCTGACGCGCTTCCGGGACGGCACCGCCGTGCCGCCGGGACCCGACCTGGCGTTGGGGAACCTGGCCATCGCCCCGGCCGGCTACCTGGCAGGTCCGCGCACCGGGGTGGCGGGGGACGGCGGCGGGGAAGAATACCCGTACCGGTTCTGGCTCCCGGGCGAGCCCAGCGTCTCGCCGTACCGGAAGGCGGCGCCGCGCAAGGTGCGCGGCGGAAGGGACTAGACTTGTCGGGTGAATCCAGAGCCTGAAACCATAAGCGACCTCCTTGACCGACTGTGCGAAATCGTTCCCGATTACCCCAGCGCAGGGATTTCCTTCAAGGACCTGACCCCGGCCTTTGCCGACGCGGCGGGACTGCGCCGCATGGTCGATGAGATCGTCGCCCCCTTTGCCGGCCAATTCGACGTCATTGCCGGGCTCGAGGCCCGCGGATTCGTGCTGGCCGCAGCCGCCGCCTACGCCACGGGAACCGGCATGGTCACGGTGCGCAAGGCCGGAAAGCTGCCCCGTCCGGTGCACCGCGACGAATACACCCTGGAATACGGGACCGGGACCCTGGAACTGCACCGCGACGATGTCGCGCCCGGCACCCGGGTGCTGATTCTCGATGACGTGCTGGCCACCGGCGGCACGGTCGGCTCCGCCGCCCGATTGCTGGAGATGGTAGGCGCGCAGGTCATCGGGGTCGGCGTGGTCCTTGAGCTGCAGGGCCTGGGCGGGCGCGATAAGCTGTCCGGCCTGCACGTCCATTCGCTCCAGCTCGTCTAGCAACACCCGCCTGCCGTATCCGGATCGGTCGCCTCAAGGCGTCCGGTCAAATGCCCGGTGCCGCACAGCGTAAACTGGTCTGTCCACGATTTGTTCCATCAGGGAGTGCTGAATGTCAGAGTCCACGACCGTTCAACCGGAGCTCGACGCCGAACGCAACTACGTTTCGATGCTCTATACCCGCTTGGATGAGCTGCGCGCCGAAAAGCTCGAGCAGCTCACCCGCACCCGCCGCGGCGGAGCGCAGGGGTCCATCCAGAACGTGTCCGAACGCGACTCCTTTGCCGCCCTGTACGAAGACCGCCTGGCGCAGCTGAATGCCGTTGAGGACCGCCTGGTGTTCGGCCGGCTGGACCTTGACGACGACATGAACCGTTCCGGCGAGGAACCCGGCGCCCCGCGCTACATCGGCCGCATCGGCATGACCGACGAGGACCTGACGCGCCTGATGGTCGACTGGCGCGCCCCGGAGGCCGCCGCCTTCTACCAGGCCACCGCACTGCACCGGCAGGGCGTGCGCCGCCGTCGGCACCTGATGCTGCGCGGGCGCACCGTGCTGGGCATCGACGACGAGGTCCTGGACACCGAACTCTTCGGCGAAAACGACAACCTGCAGGGCGAGGGCGCGCTGATGGCCGCCCTGACGCAGAAGCGCACCGGGCGCATGGGCGACATCGTGGGCACCATCCAGGCCGAGCAGGACCGGATCATCCGCTCCCCGCTGGCCGGGGTGCTGGTGGTCCAGGGCGGGCCGGGCACCGGCAAGACCGCCGTGGCGCTGCACCGCGCCGCCTTCCTGCTCTACGAACACCGCGAACGGCTCAAGAGCGCCGGCGTGCTGCTGGTCGGCCCGTCTTCCTCCTTCATGCGCTACATCGAGCGCGTCCTGCCCTCCCTGGGCGAGACCGGCGTGGTCATGTCCTCGGTCGGCGAGCTGTATCCGGGCCTTCGTGCCGTGCCCGAGCACAGCAGGGAAGCCGCGCGCATCAAGGGCAAGGCCTTCATGGCCAAGGTCGTGGCCAAGGCCGTGTCCAACCGCCAGCGGCTGCTGGCCGAGGACCGCCGCGTCGTGGTCGAGGGGACCCGGCTGGTGCTGACCCGCGGGCAGGTGCGCCACGCCCGCGAAAAGGCGCGCGCCTCGCGCAAGCCGCACAACGAGGCCCGCGAGGTGTTCACCAAGACCCTGGTGCGCGAGCTGGCCGAACAGCTGCAGCAGGTCCTCGAGGACTCCTCGGGCAACGGCAACGCCGTGGATCGCAGCTACCTGGTCCAGGAGGTGCGCGAATCCCGCGATGTGCGCATCGCGCTGAACCTCTGCTGGATGCCGTTGACGCCGCAGTCCCTGCTGGAGGAACTCTTCGCCAAGGAAGACCTGCTCGCCGCGGCCGCTCCGCAGCTGAACGCCCGCGAGCTCAAGGCGCTGCACCGGAAGCCCGGGGCGCCGTGGACCGAGTCCGATGTGCCGCTGCTGGACGAGGCAGCCGAACTGCTGGGCGACTTCAAGGCCGTGGGCAACAAGGACGCCGGTGTCGAGGCGCAGCTCAAGCGGGACCTGGAAAACGCCGAGGCGACCCTGCGCAACGTCAACGAGATGCTCTTCAACGCCGGCATCGACGGGCTGGTCGAGGCCCAGGACCTGGCAGACATGAACCAGGAGACCGAGGCACGCCAGACGGCAGCCGAGCGTGCCGTGGCCGACCGCAACTGGGCCTACGGGCACGTGGTGGTCGACGAGGCCCAGGAGCTTTCCCCGATGCAGTGGCGACTGCTGATGCGCCGCTGCCCGCTGAAGTCCTTCACGGTGGTCGGCGACATCGCCCAGACCTCCTCGGCCTCGGGCGCCAACAGCTGGGCGCAGGCCATGAAGCCGTTCGTGGCCGAGCGCTTCACCCTGGAGGAGCTAACGGTCAACTACCGCACCCCCATGCAGATCGCCGCCGCCGCGACCAGGGTTGCCCACGCCGCGGGACTGAAGATCTCCACCCCGAAGGCCGTGCGCGAGGGCCAGTGGCCGCCGCTGGTGGACCGGTTGGAACCGGGGCAGTTGCTGCCCAAGCTCCGTGAGGTCCTTCCCGGGGAAGTCTCGATCGCCGATGGCGGCCTGTTGGCCGTCATCGTGCCCGAGCCGCGTCTGGCCAAGGTTCGCGCCGCCGTGGTCGAGCAATTCGGCCGCCGTGTGGGAAGCGGGTCCGGTGGCTTGAGCCAGGACATCGTGGTGCTGGGTGCACGCGAGGCCAAGGGCCTGGAATTCGATGTGGTGCTTGTCCTGGAACCGCAGGAATTGATCGACGAAGTCGAGGGTAGCGTCGGTGACCTGTATGTTGCGATGACCCGCACCACGCAGCGCCTGCGAATCCTGGCCGAGGGCTCGATTCCGGCGGGCATTGACTCGGAAGCGTAATTCAGGGCGGAGACTGCTAATTTAGTAGGGTGTCTGAAATTGAGCAGAATCCCGCACTGTCGGGACAACGTAATGATCCGTCCTTTGAAAACGTCTGGCAGGAACTGAAGTGGCGTGGCCTGGTCCACGTGTCCACTGAGGAAACCGAGCTGGAAAAGGCCCTCTCCGGAGAGAGCATTACGTATTACTGCGGTTTCGATCCCACCGCCCCGTCCCTGCACCTGGGCAACCTGGTACAGCTGTTGAACATGCGCCGCCTGCAGTTGGCCGGCCACAAGCCCCTGGGTTTGGTTGGCGGCTCCACCGGCCTGATCGGTGATCCGCGCCAGACGGCCGAGCGTGTGCTGAACACCAAGGAAACGGTTGCCGAATGGGTGGGCAAGCTCGAGTCGCAGGTTTCCCGCTTCCTCTCCTTTGAGGGCGATAATGCGGCCCGCATGGTCAATAACCTGGACTGGACCGCCAACCTGAGCGCCATCGATTTCCTGCGCGAGGTCGGCAAGTACTTCCGCGTGGGCACCATGATCAAGAAGGAAACCGTTGCCGCCCGCCTGAACTCGGACGAGGGCATCAGCTACACAGAGTTCAGCTACCAGGTGTTGCAGGGCTACGACTACCTGAAGCTGCACCAGCTTTACGGTTGCACGCTGCAGACCGGCGGCTCCGACCAGTGGGGCAACCTCACCAGCGGCACCGACCTGATCCGCAAGGCCGAAGGCAAGAGCGCCTATGCCTACGGAACCCCGTTGATCACCAACTCCGACGGCACCAAGTTCGGCAAGTCCGAGGGCAACGCCATTTGGCTGGATGCAGAGATGTGCAGCCCGTACACCTTCTACCAGTTCTGGCTGAACACCGCGGATGCCGATGCCATTTCGCGCTTGAAGGTCTTCACCTTCCTTTCCCGTGCAGAGATCGAGGCCCTCGAACAAGAAGTTGCCGAGCGTCCCTTCGCCCGCAAGGCCCAGAAGGAACTGGCCTACCTCGTGACATCGTTGGTCCACGGTGTGGATGCCACGGAAAAGGTCATCGCAGCTTCGGCCGCCCTTTTTGGCCAGGGCGAATTGGGCGATATGGACGAAGCAACGCTCAGGGCCGCAACGCAGGAGCTAAAAAGCACCACTGTTACCGGGAAGGATCTGGATATTATCTCGGTCTTGATGGCTTCCGGTCTTTCCGAATCGAAGTCGGCCGCCCGACGCACGATCAGTGAAGGCGGCGCCTACGTGAACAACGTGAAGTACTCGGACCACGAAGCAGTCGTTAGCCGAGAGGACCTGTTGCACGGTCGCTACCTTTTGGTACGCCGAGGGAAAAAGAACCTGGCGGTTGTTGAGGTCGCATAAATAGGCAAATGAATTTCCGGGTTGCTGACAACGCAATTTGAACCGGGGCGGGGGAGTGCTGTGAATCACGGCGACGACCTCGCCCCGGTTTTTTTGCCTTTTGGGCACAGATTTGCGCCTAATCCCGGATGTTTCGGGGGAATCCGGGGTCATGGTGTGCAGGATCCATCGATTTGCCGGGACACGGAAACGTGTGTATTGTTTTCTAAGTCGCCGCGGCCAAGGTAAGCGAAAAGCTACCAGCCGCGAATGATAAAAGAATTCTTCTAACAACGTTTATTCGTTGAAGGAAAGATGTGTTTTTAGCAAAATTAGATCGACGATAAGCCGGTTTGACACAGCGAAGAACATGTAATAAATTATTCGAGTTGCTCCAGAGCGAAGCGCCGGCAGGAAACGTTAGTCCGGGTCGTGGGTGTTGGAAGTGTCTGTTGTTTGAGAACTCAATAGTGTGCCAAGTTTGTTGATACCAATTTATTTATTTTA
>NZ_JBIXLM010000057.1:0-20028 GCF_045798545.1 Paeniglutamicibacter sp. ORCA_105
CGCGTTCTACCTGGATTACGTGAATGTGAAGGCCGATTACGTGAAGGCTTTCTGGAACATCGTGAACTGGGCCGATGTCTCGGCCCGCTTCGAGGCGGCGCGTGCCGGTGCCCCGAAGCTAGTCGTCCCCGGCAAGTAACACACCGTCCCGGCCCTTGCGGGCCAAGCAAGCGGGCTGCCGATCGGAAGAATTCCGGCCGGCAGCCCGCTTGTTATCTGTGGGCCCTCCAGGGGCCAAAGACTTAGAAACGCGACGAGGAACCCGACCCTGAGAAGCTGCCGCCGCTGGATCCGTAGCCGGTGCTTCCGCCCGAGGACGAACTTGCGCTGCGGGATTCCTGGACGCTGGACTGGCCGGAGCGGAAACCCGAGGTGAATCCGACGACCGACCAGAACCTGTTGGACGGGTACACGGTTCCAAGGATGCTGTGGCTCGAGGATCTCCTGGTGTCGGATGCCTTCGGAGTTCGCATCGCCTCGCGCATGAGCTTGGCTTCCTTGGTGGTCTTCGCGTACTTGGCGATCACGGCCTCGGAGTGATCCTTGAGCAGCCCGGTCAGCTCCTGTCGGGCGGCGGCGATCTTGTCCAGGGCGTCCTCCGGGCCCAGGCTGCCCGTTTGGAGCCTCGCCGCCCACTTTTCCGTCTCGGCCGCTGTCATGGACTTGAAGCGGCGCAGTGCCAGCGCCGACGGGGCCTCCGGGGCAGCATCCTTGTCGCTGAGCAGGTCATCGATTTCGGCAAGGTCCTCCCGCAGCGGTGCGAGCTGCCGCTCCCAGGCTCCCGCCCAGCCCGAGCCCATGTTCAAGAGCATGTTGGTATCGGCGATCACGTCATCCATCCGGTCCAGCTCCGAGGCGTTCGCCGCGTACTTTTCCAGGAATAGCGCCGTCTGCTTGCGAACGTGTGATTTTGTCTCAAGGCCATTGGCCTTGTTGCTTTGTTCGGCGAGCTGGTTGTAGGCGGAGGAGAAGCCGCGGTATTTCTCCAGCACCAGGCTTCCGTATCGGGAGTCGCGGCCGATGGTCTTGGCGTTCAGCTCGGTGACTTCGAGGTCCATGCTCACATTCGCGTAACTCGCATTGCCTGCGCCCAGTGCCTTACCGGAACGTTTCCGGTAGGTCCTGCGCACAAACAGGGTGCTGCCGGCGCTGATGCCGCCAACGACGAGTATGACGCCGCTCCAGGCATACAGCCTTGGTGATTTGTACCACGGCCGGTTCATCAATTGAGCGGCACGCTCGATCCCGGCCACCGTTCCCTCGGTCCACTGGGCCTCGCTGAACAGGTCCTTGGTGGCTGCCTGGATGTCGTCGCGCTGGCCGGGGGAGACCTTGCGATCTTCGCCGAAGTAGGTTCCCACCTGCCTGCCCACCGGATCGACGGCGAAAAGGAACAGCGAGTCGGCCCATTTTTGCTTATCCGGGCTGAGCCACTCGGGGTGGTTCTCGCGCGCGAAGCGCAGCACTTCCTCGTTGAGGTTGTCGCTGAATTCACCGTTGCGGGTGTATATGGCGACCTTGGTCGGTTCGTTGAAATCGATCTCTTCGATGGCCGGGAGCAGCGTGTCCAAATCCAGCGTCCCGGCGGTGTCCTCGACAACGATGTCGGTCGCCGCGGCGGCTTGGGCACCGGGTGCGCTGCCGATCAGCAGCATGGCACCCAGGGCCAGGGCGGTCAGAAGCTTTCGCATGCGTTTTGCCGTTCGTCGATTGCGGTCGTCCCTATGAACCCTAACCGGGTTACGCAAATCGTTCGACTTCGAGCTTGTGCGTCGAATGCGGTCAGCCCCCGAGCAGTACCACCAGCATCTGGATCGAGCCCCACAAAGCGGGAACTTGCTCGATGAGCAGCACCAGACCCAGCGCGATCATGATCAGTCCGCTGGCCAAGGTGATGAATCGTGCCGCGGTGGGGCGCTGGCGCAACAACGCCCTGGCACCGAGGGCGACGCCCGTGTAGATGAACAGCGAGAGCACCATATGGCTGGTGCCCAGGATGGCGGTTTGCACCGGGACCGGCAATGCGGCATCCGCGTGGATGAACTGTGGGATCAGTGCCAGGTAGAGCAGCAGCGCCTTGGGGTTGGTGCCGCTGGTTCCCAGTCCGCGGAAGAAGGCAGGGCCGAAGAAGCGTTGCCCGCTCGGGGTCGTGCTTGCCGCGGAGACCTTTACCTGCAGGAGCGTGTCTGCTCCGCTGCGCGTACCCGCTGGCTCCGACGGATCGATGTCCGCGCCGAGTGGCTCCCGAGCGGGACTTTCTTCGGCGGTGAAGCCGGCACTTCGCCAAGAGCGGCAGGTGCTGATGCCCAGCCAGAGAAGGTAGGCGGCGCCGATGAGCGTGAGCCAGGAAAGCAACTGCGGCAGGCCTGCGATCAGGGCTGCCATTCCGCCAACAATGAGCAGTGTGTGAAAGACGTAACCGCTGCACAAGCCGGCAACCGCGGACGAGACCCGGTGGCGGCCGAGACCCGCGGAAATGGCGTACGCCCAGTCGGCACCTGGCGTCATGGCCAGGGCGAAGGACACTGCGATAAAGCCGTAGATGACTTGAAGGTCCATGACCGAATCTCTTTCCTGCTGGGAATCTACCGGCAAGCTTAGGAAGAAAACGGCGAAATGTGCTTGCCAGTTCTCGCGCAATTCATCACGAATGAACAAGAAATCTCCTGCTATGTTTGGTTATGCGCAAGAATGTAGCGCGACCGTCACGGTTGATTGAGAAAACAAGCGAATGGAGCTGTCATATGGACGGAATCGACCGGGCAATTCTGCGCCGCCTGCAGGACGACGGGCGCATGACCGCCACGGCCTTGGCGGAGGAAGTGGGTCTCACCTTGGCTCCCTGCCACCGGAGGTTGCGAGAATTGGAAAACAGTGGCGTCATTCGCGGCTATCGGGCCGACGTGGATCCCGCGAAGGTGAACCTCGCGTTCGAGGCGCTGGTTTTTGTCACGCTGAAGGACCGGCTGACCATGAAGGACTTCGAACACGAGGTCGGCAAGATCGGCCAAATCATTGACGCCCAGCGGCTCTTTGGGGAACCGGACTTCTTGTTGCGGGTCATGGCCGTCGACTTGCCGGCGTACCAGCGCTTTTATGATGACGTACTGGTGACATTGCCCGGCGTGGAAAAACTTACGAGCACCATTGTCATGAAGAACCTCAAATCCGGCGGGCGGCTTCCGATCTAGGCGACGAAGCTGCCTCTTGCGGAATTCAACCGGCTGCGTGAAGCTGGGGTGGCCGCGGCAACCGCCCGCGTGGGAGCCAACAAGCGATTGAGGACAAGACGATGAAAATCCGCGAGCCCGTTCAGGTTGATGTTGGCCAGGTCGCTGGGTCGCATTGGCTGGCGACCTGCGGTTCCGACGCAGCAGCACCAAGGGCCGGGGGTCGACGATGACAACTGTTCAGGTCGTGTTGCGCGGCGGTCCATTCGACGGCCGCCAATTGACCTTCTCGAATTGGCCGGACCCGCTGATGGTGGAATCCTTGCCCGAGGACCTGCACGTGGAAGCCAGGGTCCGCGCCCGGTATGTTGCCATGACTGCGGACGAGCCGATGACGGAGCCGCGGGTGATGGTATGGGATGGCGCCCACCGGGTCGGGGGAATCCACCATGCCTGAGAAGCCGGCGAAGTAAGCGCCGGGGAGATTCGGCCGAGGGCCCGAAAGGCCGGTCAAGGTCCAGTTGGCCCAAGCGGAATCCCGGTGATCGGATCAACTGTCCTAAGCAGCGAAGAGCGGTCTTGACTCGGTACGTACCTAGTCAAGACCGCTCTTCGCATGTGTGCCCCCGGCGCGACTCGAACGCGCGACCTAGAGATTAGAAGGCTCTTGCTCTATCCATCTGAGCTACGGAGGCAGGCACAAGAATCATAGCCCAAACACGGACCGGGCCGATATTTCACCGATGGCGATACTGCGTTTTGAACAAGCGTGGGGCCGTGAAAAACAATTACTCCGGACGTATGATGAAATAGCAGTCAAGCTCTGCGGGCGATAAGAGACAGACATCGCCCGAACCCTCAGTTTCAAAGCCGAAAGAATGCCATTGCCGCGCCAATCCGAAGCATCCGTCGAAGTGGACCCAACGCCAAGCCACACCGCTTGGCGCAACTCCATCTTTGGCATCTTCTTTTTGTGCGGTTTTGCGTTTGCGACGTGGGTTGCCCGGCTCCCGGCGGTCCGGGTGGAGCTCGATCTTTCAACTTCTGACGTCGGTATCCTGCTGTTTGCCCTGGCCATTGGATCCATCGGCGGGTTGGCCTTCGCGCCAGGTATCCTCGCACGAATGGGCATCCGCCGCGGCATCATGCTGGGCCTGCTCTTTCTGGGTGCGGCGCTGGCAGTTCTGGGAACGGTGACAGAGATGCTGGGCAGTACCGTCGGTGCCATGGCGATCCTGGTCCTGTACGGGTTCGTCTTTAGCACCACCGACGTGATGATGAATGTCGATGGCGCCGCGGTCGAGCGATCCCTCGGCAAGACGCTGCTGCCGCTGATGCACGCGTTCTTCAGTTTCGGAACCATCATCGGTGCTGTCCTGGGTGCCGGTGCGGCAGGCCTGGGCATCGACGTGATGTGGAACTTCGCCATCGTTGGCATCCTCATCATGGGTCTTGGGTTCTACTTCGTCCGCAACTTGTCGGGGCTTGAACCGCCCGCTGCCCACCACGGCGAAGTTGCTGTCGGCGCCGCGACGTGGTGGCAGCGCTTCACCGGCATCTTCCGCGATGGACACCTGATGCTGATTGGGATCATGGTCGCCGGGCTGGCCTTTGCCGAAGGCACGGCCAACGACTGGCTCACCATTGCGTCCGTCGACGACCACGGATTCAGCGAAGCCTCCGGGGCGCTGGTCTTCGGCGCGTTCGTCGCCGCCATGACCGCAGGACGCATTTTTGGCGGCCCGCTGATCGACCGGATCGGCTACAAAAGGGTTCTGGTGTTCATGGGCCTGCTTGGGCTGGCCGGCATCGTGCTGTTTATCCTGGCCCCGGCCCCCTGGGCCGTTTTCACCGGCGCAGTCCTGTGGGGCCTGGGTGGATCCCTCGGTTTCCCTGTTGGCATGAGCGTTGCCGCGGCACACCCGACCGATGGGCCGCGCCGGGTGGGCATTGTTGCAGTCTTCGGCTACTCATCCATGCTTGTGGGGCCACCGGTGCTGGGTTTCCTCGGCGAACACTACGGGGTGCTCAATGCCTTCATCCTAGTGGCAGGGATCCTGTTCGTGACGTTGCTGATCACGCCAAAGGCCACTGCGGTCCCGGGGCTGAGCCCAAGACCGCAGCGAGTGGACTAGTGCCCGAAACTCATCGGATCGGCCGGCTCATCGGCGGTGCCGTCCAATGTGTCAATGGCCTTGATCTCCTCGGGGGAGAGATTGAACGTAAAGACATCGAGGTTTTCGGCCAGTCGCTCGGGGCTTGAGGTCTTGGGAATGGGAACGACGCCGCGCTCGATTTGCCAGCGCAACACTGCCTGCGCCGGCGTGACACGGTGATCCTCGGCCGCAGCGAGCACCGGTGCAGAGCTGAGAAGGTCGTGCTTTCCACGGCCCAGCGGAGCCCAGCCTTCGGTGAGTATCCCGTGTTCGGCGTGGAAGGCCAGCCGTTCGTCGTTGAGCCAAAATGGCGAGTGCTGTACCTGGTTGACGTCCGGAACCACGCCGGTTGCGTCCATCAGTTCCCGTAGCTGCCCGACCGTGAAGTTTGACGTGCCGATGGCCCGGACCCTGCCGCGCTTCAGCAGCTTGACCAAGCCCTCCCAGGCCTGGACGTAATTGCCTTCCTGCGGGTTGGGCCAGTGGATCAGGAACAAGTCAAGGTATTCCATGCCCAGCCGCTTGCAGCTGTTCTCCCAGGCGTCCTGCACGCCCTGGACCGAATGCCACTGCACATTGAACTTGGAAGTGATGAACAATTCCTCACGGGGAACCGATGTCGAGCCGATGCCCTCGCCGATTCCTTCCTCGTTGCCGTAGTTTTCCGCGGTGTCAATGAGCCGGTATCCGGCATCCAGCGCGTGGGCTACTGCTGCTCCGGCCTGGATGTCATCCAGCGGCCACGTGCCCAGGCCGATGGATGGCATGAAGGCGCCATTGTTGAGTTCACGTAACGGGACCGATGCATAGTTGTCTGGCATTTGGCCATGCTATGGCACCGGTTGGAATACCGATAGGGGCAGGGCACGTCAACGGCCTAATGAGTCGATGACTCTATCCGGGGCAGGGTCTGCTCCGGGGATGCGAAGGCAGGTCTTCCGCGACGGGCGCGATTCAAAGAAGCCGCTTCGGGCATATTGCGAAAGTGATGCGGTCACCGGCGGTCCATCGCTATGCCCCTGTCCATCGGTTCGGAGAGGTCACCCACTCAGTTCCCCACACAAACGTCGCGGGCGGGAAACCATTTCAATCTCTCCAGCCATTTGTCCACAGCACCGACCCCTCGCTGCCTGGCGGCGCGATAGCGATACCAAGCTTGGGTGACGGGGCAAGAAATACTTGCCCAGAGCCGAACATTGGAGTGCACCATGACGGACCACATTACGTTGCGCGGTGTGGTGGGAACCGAACCCCGCCCGAGCGGGGGGAGCAGCGGCACGCTCATTGCAAAATTTCGCCTGGTCAGCAACGAGCGGAGGCAGGACCCCGAGACGGGGCAATGGAACGACGTGCACAGCAATTGGTACACAGTCTCCTGCTTCCGGGCCATGGCCACCAACATGCTTGCCAGCATTCACATGGGCGACCATGTTGTGGTCTACGGCAAGATGCAGGTCCGCGAATACGACCGCCAGGACGGAACGCGTGGATTCAGCGTGGACATCGACGCCATGGCGCTTGGCCACGACCTTCGGTTCGGGGTCAGCCACTTTGAAAGGGTCAGGCGCGCAGGGGGAGACGACAACACCGAGCAACACCTCCGTCACGGCAAGCCGGCGAGGGAACCCGAGGAGTCGAACAGCGAGTTCCCGGTGACCGGCTGGCCAGACTCGGAGCCGGGCGCCGACACCGAGGCTGCCTAGCGTCCCCGTGCACAAAAGTCGTCGAACGTGTGGGCGGCCACGGTGCATTGGCGCCGTGGCCGCCGGATGTGGGCAGGAACATGCCCCCTCGGCTTAAACCGGGCGCGATAATTGGGAGTAAGACTCTCCGAGGCACTAGCCTTGATGGCATGGCGGAATTCATTTACACGATGACCAAGGCTCGCAAGGCCGTTGGCGACAAAGTCATCCTCGACGATGTCAGCATGTCCTTCTACCCAGGCGCAAAAATTGGCGTGGTTGGACCGAATGGTGCTGGCAAGTCGACGATCCTTAAGATCATGGCAGGGCTGGATATACCTTCCAACGGCGAGGCGCGCCTCAGCCCGGGATACAGCGTAGGAATCCTGTTGCAGGAACCGCCGCTGAATGAGGAAAAGACGGTCCTGGGCAACGTCCAGGAGGGCGTCGGGGAGATCTACGAAAAGATCACCCGCTACAACGAGATCTCTGAGGAGATGGCCCAGGACGGTGCCGACTTCGACGCGTTGCTCGAAGAAATGGGCCACCTGCAAGAAGCCATTGACACTGCCGATGCTTGGGATATTGACTCCCAGCTCGAGCAGGCCATGGATGCCTTGCAGTGCCCGCCGGGAGACTCCGAGGTGTCCCACCTTTCCGGTGGTGAGCGACGCCGCGTAGCGCTGTGCAAGCTGTTGCTGCAGAAGCCCGACCTGTTGCTCCTTGATGAGCCCACCAACCACCTCGACGCCGAGTCCGTGTTGTGGCTCGAGCAGCACTTGTCCGCGTACCACGGTGCTGTTCTGGCCGTGACCCACGACCGCTACTTCCTGGACCACGTGGCCCAGTGGATCTGTGAAGTCGACCGTGGTCGCCTGCACGCCTACGAAGGCAATTACTCGGCCTACCTGGAAAAGAAGCGAGAGCGCCTCGAGGTTCAGGGCAAGAAGGACCAGAAGCTTGCCAAACGACTGAGCGAGGAACTCGAATGGGTTCGCTCCAATGCCAAGGGCCGCCAGACCAAGTCGAAGGCCCGTCTGGCCAGGTACGAGGAAATGGCTTCGGAAGCCGAACGAACCCGGAAGCTTGACTTCGAGGAAATCCAGATTCCGGCGGGCCCGCGCTTGGGCTCGGTTGTCATCGAGGCGAATAACCTGAAGAAGGGCTTCGACGACCGTGTGTTGATCGACAACCTGACTTTCTCGTTGCCGCGCAACGGCATCGTGGGTGTCATCGGCCCCAACGGCGTGGGCAAGTCCACCCTGTTCAAGACCATCGTGGGCATGGAACCGATCGACTCCGGTGAACTCAAGGTCGGCGATACCGTCAAGATCTCCTACGTTGACCAGAACCGTGGCGGCATCGACCCGGAAAAGTCGCTGTGGGAAGTGGTTTCCGAGGGAAACGACTACATTCAGGTCGGTCAGGTCGAGGTTCCCTCACGTGCCTACGTTTCGGCCTTCGGCTTCAAGGGTCCGGACCAGCAGAAGAAGGCAGGTGTGCTCTCCGGTGGTGAGCGCAACCGCCTGAACCTGGCGCTGACCCTCAAGCAGGGCGGCAACCTGTTGCTCCTTGACGAACCGACCAACGACCTCGACGTTGAAACCCTCGGCTCGCTGGAAAACGCGCTGCTCGAATTCCCGGGTTGCGCCGTGGTCGTGTCGCACGACCGTTGGTTCCTGGACCGCGTGGCCACCCACATCCTGTCCTACGAGGGCACCGACGAGGACCCGGCCAACTGGTACTGGTTCGAGGGCAACTTCGAGTCCTACGAGGCAAACAAGGTCGAACGCATGGGTCCGGAGGCTGCGAAGCCGCACCGCGTCACGCACCGTCGACTGACCCGCGACTAACAGTCGCCAGGGCGCGGCCCGGGGCACACCGGGACGCGGCCCGCAAAGAGGGGCAGGCGGTGCGGATGAAAATTCATCCGCACCGCCTGCCCCCTTTTTTCGTGTCGCCGCGCCGCTAGCCTTCTTCCGGAATGCGCACCATGCCCTCTTGGGCGACGGTGGCCACCAGCTGGCCCTCGCGGTTGAAGATCCTGCCCGTGGCGAGTCCCCGGGCACCGGAGGCGCTGGGGGATTCCTGCACATAGAGCAGCCACTCATCGACGCGGAACGGGCGGTGCCACCACATGGCGTGGTCCAGGCTCGCCACCGACATGCCCGGGGTGATCCAGGTCAGCCCGTGGCGGCGCAGCACCGGTTCCAGCAGCGTGTAGTCGCTGGCATAGGCGAGCGCGGCGCGGTGCATGGCATCGTCATCGGGCATCGGCGCCGTCGTCTTCATCCAGACGGCGTTCACCGCCCGTCGGTCCCGCGGTCCCTTGAAGTACAGCGGTTCGCTGATGTATCGGATGTCGAAGGGCCGGTTGAACGCGTACTCCTGCGCGACCGGATGGTCGAGGTCTCCGATGAGCTCGGCGGTGGTGGGCAGCGAATCGGGATCCGGGATGCCTTCGGGCATGATGTCCTGGTGGTCGAGCCCGTCCGAGGGTGCCTGGAAGGATGCGATCATCGACAGGATCGGCACGCCGTTCTGGTAGGCGTGCACCCGGCGGGCGGAGAACGACCTGCCGTCGCGCAGCCGCTGCACCCCGAAGGTGATGGGCAGGGCTGCATCCCCGGCGCGCAGGAAGTAACCGTGCATGGAATGGATCGGGCGGTCTCTGGCGATGGTCTTGGACGCAGCCATCACCGATTGCCCCAGCACCTGACCGCCGAAGACCCTGTTGCGCGCCTGTGGCGGGGTGTGCCCCACGAAGATGTCCTCGTCGGTGCGGGCCTCGGGGTCCCCGCTGAGCTCCAGCAGCTCAATCAGCTTCTGCGTCGTGGTGTCGTTGGTGCTCACGTGTCTGCTCCTAGGGGCCAGGAATATTGATCTGCTAAGACACTATCGCCCCCGCGGCGGGTTCGCCGTAACCTCCGGCGGGAGGCCGCTGCCGTGTTCCGGCATGCGTCGCTGCGGGCAACGGCATTGAGTCGAGCGGTGCGGGACATGAAAGTATGAAGGCATGGCAAGTGAAACCGTTGTACTCGAGGACCAGGAAACCGTCGCGGACCTGGCTACGTTCTTTTCCCGCGCACGCTCGATCGAGGACGGAGCGGTGCTGATCCAGGCCGCCGGCAGCGCATTGGCGCTGTACGTCCCGGTGCTCTATCCCGAGTTCCTGGGGGACTCGGTACCCACCGTGCTGGGGATGCGCGCGGTGCGCCTGGGACGCCCGGCCGAGGCCGGCGGGGTCTTTGCCATCTCCGCGTTGACCGATCGGCTGGCCCGCATGGGCGGGGCCTCGCTGGAGCTGTCGATTCCCCCTGCGGAGGTCCAGGCATCGTGGGCGGGCCAGCAGGTTCCACGCGGCGGCTGGGAACAGCGCGAGACGCTCGACGACGATGCGCTGCTGGCCGAGGCGATGCGGGGGATCGGCGTGGTGGCCCAGGCCCTGCCGGAGAATGCCGGCAAGCCGGTGCTCAAGACCGTGCGGGCCCGCATCTGGTCCTCACCTGTTGAAGGTGTCCAGACGCCGATGCCGCTGGGCATGGCCTTCGGCGCGCATGCGCTGGGGTTCCTGCGTGCGGGGGCCACCTCCACCCTCTTTGCCTCCGGGCAGTGGCTGCGCCTGAGCAGCGGCGGCGGGCACGTGGTGGCACGCCAGGGCGGCGTCCTGGGCTAGGTGGACTGGGTGCCGGCCGGGCACCCCGGCGCCTCGTCAGGCGCGTTCATCAGCGAATGCGCAGCACGGTCGAAGTAGTCCCAGAGCGTGTCTGCCTGCAACGGCGGCAGCTGAAGGGAATCCACGGCGATGCGCATGTGGTGCAGCCAGACGTCGCGGTTGTGCGAATTGATGGTGTACGGCACGTGCCGCATGCGCAGGCGCGGGTGGCCTCGGCGCTCGGAATAGGTCGTGGGGCCGCCCCAGTACTGCTCCAGGAACAATTGCAGGCGCATGGTCGCCGGGCGTAGGTCGGTCTCCGGGTACATGGCACGGAATTCCGCGTCCTCGCCGACCGATTCATAGAACTTCTCCGCCAGCTTGCGGAACGTCTCCCGGCCGCCGACCTGGGCGTAGAAGGTGCCTTCGTACTGGCTTGGGTCGTGGTCGTCGTTTGGCGTCAGGCGGCCCTCGGGCAGGCTGGCACTGAGCGAGGCGCCCACCGGGCGCAATTGCGCCACGGGCTTGCCAAGGCTCTGGCCGGCCGGCAACAGGACCGGCTTGGGGGTGGAATCTTGTTCCGGGTGGTTCGCGTTCACGACGGTGGTGTCCTTTCAGTTCCCGGCTGAGGCCCGGGACCCTTCAACGCCCATTATCCTGTGGAAGCGCTGCCGCCCGCCGGGCTTTCGCGCAGGGCGTGAGAACACCGCCGACGGGCCACGGGCAGGCTACGGCGTTTCGCCCAGGTGCTTGAGCGCCTCGCGGATGGACAGCGGGCTCATCCGGGCCCGGTGTGCGTCGACCCAGGACCTTACCCAGTCGGGGTCGGTCTTGCCGTACTGCCGCAGCGCCCAGCCCAGTGCCTTGCGAATGAAGAACCACGGGTCGTCCAGGTTGGCTGCAAGTACGTCATCGAGCAAACCGGTGTCGGTGTGTTCACCCAGGTGCAGCTGGCAGATCATGGATTGGCGGCGCTTCCACCCATTGGCGTCCCGGGACCACTCGCGCATCATCGGGCCGATGGTTTCCGGGTGGGCGCGCAGCAGCTCCCCGTAGCGCCGCGAACAACCGTCGACGATGTCCCACCAGGCGCCCTCGGTGACCATCCGCTCATAAAGCGGCAGGAATTCCAGGCGCCCTCGGCAGGATGCGGCGGCGCAGATCTCCTGGGCGGCGTACCAGTGTTCCCGGTGCGTGGCCTCGGAGAAGAGCTCGGTGGCAAGTGCCAGGCGGTCCGTGGCACTTGAGGCACCCGTCTCCCGGGCGAAGTCGCGCGCAATGCGGCGCACCTCGGGGACCGGAACGCCCAGGAAGGGCTGCGTGGTCTTCATGTAGGCCTGTGCCGCCGCTGCCTTGCCGTCCACGATATGCGGCAGAAGCCTGGCGGTGAGCAGGTCAACCGCCGAATGCGCCTGCCTTCCGTCCATGGTTCAGGCGCCCGGGGGCACCGGGGCGTGGTGCACCGGGAAATTCACGCTGCGGGCGATGAAGCAGACGGCGTTGGCCGCAGCATGCAGCGAGTCGGCAATCTCGCGCTGGGATTCATCCTGCAGTTCCACGCGCGGGGCCAGGGTCGCCTCGAGGAACTCCCCGCTGCCGTCGCGGTTCAGCCGCAGCACCCCGGAGGCAGCGTCGGTGTAGCCGGTCACCACCACGGAGTGCTTCACCGCCACGTGCAGGTAGGAAAGCATGTGGCACTGGGACAGGGCGGCAAGCAGCAGCTGCTCTGGGTTCCAGCGGTCTTTGTCCCCGTGGAAAGTCGGGTCGGCGGTGCCGGGCAGGTCGGGCAGGCCGGCGGCGCGGATCACGTGGTCGCGTCCGTAGCTGCGGTACCCGGAGGTCCCTTCGCCGCGGTTGCCGGTCCAGGAGATGTCGACGCGATAGTTGTGCAGTGCCAGGTTCATGCTCCCATTCTCGCCGCAGACGGTGGATGCCGGTGCACATGACGCACCGGCACCCGATTTCCGCGGCCTCGGTGGCGTCAGGCGTCGGCGGCCTGGGCTGCCAGCGCGCGGACCACCGCGTCGCGGCTCTCGATGACCAGCCGTCGCAGGGCGGGGGAGTCATCGCCCAGCGAATGCAGGAAGGCGTCGGTCCTGGCCAGCGTTTCCGGGGTGGTTTGCGCCGCAGGGTAGAGCCCGGTGACGATCTGCTGGGCAATCTCGTAGCTCTTGGTTTCCCACACCGTGCCGGCTACGTCGAAGTACTCCTCGACGTAGCCGGCGATCAGGGCGGGATCGTGCACGTGGTTGAAGCCGGTGATGGCGGCGCGCTGTTCGAGGTTCGAGAGCTTTCCGCCGATCACCGCATCCCAGGCCGCACGCTTGGCCTCGGGGGTGGGCATGGCGGCCCGTGCCGTGTGGGCGGCCAACTGCCCGGTGGAGGTGGCATCGCGTTCCAGCTCCGCCGCGATTGCCCCGGCGTCGGCGCGACCCCCGGCGGACAAGGAAGTCAGCAGGTCCCAGCGCATCTCCGCATCCACCTCCAGCCCCTCCAACACGAGCTCGCCCGAGAACAGCGCGGCCACGGCGTCGAGCTGTGGGCCGGTGTGCGCCAGGTGGGCGAAGGCGCCGACAAATTGCAGCTGTGCGTCGGAGCCTGCTTCCGCAGCCCGGGCCAGCTCCCAGAGCCGGTCGGCGGCAGCAAGGCGCGCCGCCGGGGCGCCTATGCGGTCGACGTAGTAGTCAAGGGCGGTGTTCAACTGGCGCAGCAGCACCATGATGACGGTGGAATCGGTTGCGTGCCCGATGTTGCCCAGCACCAGCTCCAGGTAGGCGCGGGCAGGGGTCTCGGCGTCGCGGACCGCGTCCCAGGCAGCCCCCCAGACCAGGGTGCGGGGCAGAGACTGTTCGAAGTCCTTCAGGTGTGCGGTGGCGGTGGCCAGTGACTGCCCGTCCAGGCGGATCTTGGCGTAGGCCAGGTCGTCGTCGTTGACCAGCACCAGCGCCGGTCGCTTGTGCCCCACCAGGGCCGGGACGGCGGTGGCGGGGCCGGCCACGTCGAGTTCCTCGCGGTGCACGCGGATGAGCGACCCGGCGGCATCCAGGTCGTAGAAGCCGACGGCCAGGCGGTGCGGGCGGATCACCGGGTGTTCGGCGACTGCGGTCTGGGTGATGGAGAAATTGGTGATCAGTCCCGCATCGTCGGTGGAGATCATCGCGCGCAGCGTGTTGACGCCGGCGGTTTCCAGCCACAGCTTCGACCACTCGGAGAGGTCGCGGCCGGAAGAGGCCTCAAGCTCGCGCATCAAATCCGGCAGCTCGGTATTGGACCAGGCGTGCTTGGCGAAGTAGCTGCGCACCCCGGCCATGAACTCCTCCTGGCCGACCCAGGCGACCAGCTGGCGCAGCACCGAGGCGCCCTTGGCGTAGGTGATGCCGTCGAAGTTGACCTGCACGTCCTCGAGGTCGTTGATCTGCGCGACGATGGGGTGGGTGGAGGGCAGCTGGTCCTGGCGGTAGGCCCAGTTCTTCTCCAGGATGTTGAAGGTGGTCCACGAGGAGGTGAACTCGGTGTTCTGTGCCGCGGCGAGCGTCGACATGAACTCGGCGAAGGACTCGTTGAGCCAGAGGTCGTTCCACCAGCGCATGGTCACCAGGTCGCCGAACCACATGTGGGCGAGTTCGTGCAGGATGGTGATGGCACGGCGTTCGACCATCGCGTCGGTGGGACGGGACCTGAACACGTAGGACTCCAGGAAAGTCACGGCACCGGCGTTTTCCATGGCCCCGGCGTTGAACTCCGGCACGAAGAGCTGGTCGTACTTCTCGAACGGGTACGGGGTGCCGAACTGCTTCTCGAAAAACTCGAAGCCCTGGCGGGTGAGGGTGAAGATGTTCTCCGCGTCCAGGTGCTCCATGAGCGAGGCGCGGGCGAAGACGCCCAGCGGGATGGTCCGGCCGTCGCTGCTGGTCAGTTCCGAGCGGACGCACTGGTAGGGACCGGCGATGAGCGCGGTGATGTAGGAGGAGATGCGCGCGGTCGGTGCGAAGGCCCAGGTCTTGGCGCCGACGTGGGCAGCGACCGGCACCGGGGTGGCGGCGTTGGAGATCACGTCCCAGTGCTGCGGGGCGGTGATGGTGAAGGCGAAGGAGGCCTTCAGGTCGGGCTGCTCGAAGACGGCGAACACGCGCCGGGAATCGGGTACCTCGAACTGCGAGTACAGGTAGACTTCCCCATCCACCGGGTCCACGAACCGGTGCAGGCCCTCGCCGGTGTTCATGTAGTGCGCATCGGCGTCGATGACCAGGGTGTTCTCCGCGGCGAGACCCGGCAGGGCGATGCGCACGCCGTCGGATACCTCGGCCGGATCCAGTTCGGCTCCGTTGAGGTTCACCGAGCGGACGGCAGCGGTCACGGCATCGATGAAGGTCTCTGCGCCCTCGGCGGCGGAGAACCGCACAGTGGTGCGCGAGGAGAAGACGATGTCGGACCCGGTCAGGTCCAACTCGACGTCATAGGAGTGGACGGTGATCAATTCGGCCCGGGTGCGGGCCTCCTCGCGGGTGAGGTTCATTCCTGGCATGGTCGCTGACGCGCCTTTCGATGGGTGCAGGTTGTGGAAATCCCGGTGTCCCGGGCTGGATCGACGTTCCACTTCGCGCTGCTGCACGGCGCTGTGCAAATCGTGGAGTGTGAAACAAGCCTTGAACAGTGTGCCCATTGTCTCACCAACACCCCACGGTCCCGCAAGTGGCGCGCGACTGGTTTGATGGATGACATGGGAATCAATGTGGCGCTGCTGGGATACGGCGCAATCGGGCAGGCCGTCCACCGGATGCTTGCACCGCTCGCCGACCAGGCGCGCGTGGTCGGGGTGCTGGACCGCATCTCCCTGGAAGGCGCCGCGGGCCCGGCGCGCATGGCAGGGCCGGCCGGGAGCGCCGTTCCCGTGCTGGATCTGGCCGCCGCCACGAAAGGGGCCGATGTCGTTCTCGAGTGCGCTTCGCCTGCGGCGGTGCGTGCCTACGGTCCCGGGATCGTCGGCGCTGGAACCGACCTGCTCGTGGCATCCCTCGGGGCGCTGGTGGACGACCGGTTGCGCTCCACCCTGCTCGAACGCGGTCCGGGACGCTGCTTCCTGTCCACCGGCGCCATCGGGGGACTGGACCTGGTCCGCGCCTCGGCCGGCACCATCGATGCCATCACGTTGGAGACCCGCAAGCCGCCGGCAGCACTGCTGCACCGAGGGCTGGGGACCGAACTGCGTTCATCGATCGTGCGGGCGGACGCCACCGGCGCGGTCGGGCACGTCTTTGGCGGTTCCGTGGCGGAGGCCGTGCGGCTCTTCCCTTCCAACATCAACGTCGCCGCGGCCCTCGGGCTGGCGGCCGGGAACATGGACCTGGTGCGCGTGGACATCATTGCGGATCCGGGTGCCACGCTGACCAGCCACGCCATCGAGGTGCGCGGCAGTGGGGGAACCTACCGGTTCGCGATCGAGAACTTCCCGGATCCGGCCAACCTCGCCACGAGTACCCTGACCGCGCGGTCCCTGGTCTCCGGATTGCTGCGCCTGGCCGGGCACGGACCGCTCTTCATCTAGGCTCCGGGCGCAGCGGCCCTCGAACGACCGGCGGCGGAACAGCGTGCGGCGGTGTCATCGACTTAGTGCCACGCCACACCCGGGGCTAGGCTGGTGCCTGCATCTTCCCCCCTCCACGGTCTAAGGACACTTCACATGCGCGTTCACATTGCCACCGACCACGCAGGCCTCGAGCTCAGCGCCCACCTCATCGAGCATCTTGGCGCCAAGGGCTACGAGATGGTCGACCACGGCCCCACCGCCTATGACGCGGAGGACGACTACCCCTCCTTCTGCATCAACGCTGCCCTTGCCGTGGTTGCCGACCAAGCCGCAGGCCTGGACTCGCTGGGCATCGTGCTGGGCGGCTCGGGCAACGGAGAGCAGATCGCCGCCAACAAGGTCGTGGGCATCCGCGCCGCACTGGCCTGGAACCTCGACACCGCGCGACTGGCCCGCGAACACAACGACGCCAATGTCGTTGCAGTCGGGGGCCGCCAGCACTCGCTGGTGGAAGCCACCGGCATCATCGAGGCCTTCTTGTCCGAGCCGTTCTCCAACGTCGAGCGCCACATCCGCCGCATTTCCAAGATCGCCACCTACGAGACCACCGGCGAGGTCGTGGCCTAACCCAGCCACGTCACACCACCATGCCCGAAGGCCACTCCGTACACCGACTTGCCCGCCAATTTGACGACGTCTTTGGCGGGCAGGTCCTTGCCGTCTCCTCCCCGCAGGGCCGCTTCGCCCCCGCGGCCAGGCTGATCGACGCCCAACGCCTTATCTCCTCCCACGCGCATGGCAAGCAACTCTTCCTGGGCTTTGAAAACGACCTGGTGCTGCGGGTGCACCTGGGGCTCTATGGCGCCTGGAGTTTTGGCGGCGACGAACACTTCTCCGGTGCCTCCTCGATCGGCGCCCCGCGCAAGGTGGGGGAGAGTGAGCAGGGGCCCGACGAAGAGGCGGGCCCCTATGCCGGACCGCCCGAGCCGGTGGGACAGGTGCGTGCACGGCTGGTGTCCGAGCATGGATGGGCGGACCTGCGCGGGCCCAGCGCCTGCGAGGTGCTCACCCGGGAACAAGCGCTGGCAGTGCGTGCCAAGCTGGGCCCCGACCCCCTGGTGGCCGCGGCCGGCGCATTCAACCTGGCCAAGGGCAGGGGCACCGAGGCCGCGAACGATGCGGCCGCCAGGACCGCGCGCAAGGACTTCGTGGCCCGTCTGGCCGCCAGGAAAACCCCCATCGGAACCGCCCTGATGGACCAGGGCGTTCTTGCCGGGGTGGGCAACATCTACCGCGCCGAAACTCTCTTTCGCACCCGGATCGATCCATTCATGCAAAGCTGCGGCCTCTCCGCGAGGAAGGCCGGGATGCTGTGGGACGACATCGTCTCGATCATGGGCGATGGCGTCCGGGACGGAAAGATCATCACAACCCGGGCCGAACACCGCGACGAGGCCGGGCCGCTGTGGCCGGACAACGCCTACTACACCTACCAGCGGCAGGGACGCGGTTGCCGCATCTGCAGCGCCACCATTTCGCTGGCCGAGGTCGCGGCACGCAAGCTCTACTGGTGCCCGGGCTGCCAGCCGCCGGCACGGTCCCGGAACTGAACGCCTCGACGGTCATGGCCCCGTCCGATTCGCGAACACGCGAATTGACAAGGATCTGTGCATTTTCTGGTTCTGATTTGCGCGGCGCGGAATGGGGGTGCTAAGGTTTTATCCGTTGCCACCGACGAGGTGGGCAAATGCGGGGATGTAGCTTAGTGGTAAAGCCTCAGTCTTCCAAACTGATGATGCGGGTTCGATTCCCGTCATCCCCTCCAATAAAGAGTGATTTGGTTCCCCGGGAACCAGGTCGCTCTTTTTCTTTCCCCGGACGACGGGGTCCCGCCCCTGCGCCGAATTGTGACGTCGGTCCCTTTTTGCCCCGCGGGGCGGCGCCGCGCAGGTTTTTCGGTTTCCCCCAGGCATCGCGACCCCCGAAAACTATGGCGATCCGGGGCTTTTACCCATGCGAAAGCACGAATTTTGTTTTCCCGCGATTGCTTGTATGGTTGTTCCGCGCCGTCGACGAAATCCAAACTTCTGGTTGACGGGCCGATTAGTGAAAACTTGTTTATTTTGCATAGACTGTTTCAGCACTTATCGGGGTGTAGCTCAGCTTGGCTAGAGCGCGCGCTTTGGGAGCGTGAGGTCGCAGGTTCGAATCCTGTCACCCCGACTCTGTACCTTCAACCCCGTAACGGTTACCGTTACGGGGTTGAAGTCCAGCTCAGACCAAACATCACACACCAGGAGTACACCGCTGTGAAGAGCGCCGTCGAAACCCTCACCCCCACCCGGGTCAAGCTCACCGTTGAAGTTCCCTACGATGAACTGAAGCCGCGCATTGCTGAGGCCTACAAGACCATCGCCAAGCAGATCCAGGTTCCCGGCTTCCGCGCCGGAAAAGTCCCGTCCCGCTTGATTGATCAGCGCGTTGGCCGTGGCTACGTCCTGGAAACTGCCATCAACGAAGGCATGAACACCTACTACCAGCAGGCCGTCACCGAGAACGAAATCGTTCCGCTCTCGCGCCCCGAGGTCGAAATCACCGAGCAGCCTTCCGCCGAGGTTGCAGGGGAAGGCCAGCTGGCCTTCCAGGTCGAGATCGACATCCGTCCGAGCATCGAACTGCCGGACTACAAGGGCCTGGAAGTCACCGTTGACGCCACCGAAGCCGGCGACGCCGACATCGAGAAGGCACTGGATGACCTGCGCGGCCGCTTCGGCACGCTCAAGACCATCGAGCGTCCGGCAGCTGACCAGGACTTCATCACCCTTGACCTGACCGCATCGGTTGAGGGCGAAGAGGTCGACTCGGCCACCGGCCTTTCCTACCAGGTTGGCTCCGGCACCATGCTCGAGGGCATGGACGAGGCAGTCACCGGCCTGTCCGCAGGCGAAGACGCCACGTTCGTCACCAAGCTGGCCGGCGGCGAGCACGCAGGTGCCGACGCACAGGTCAAGGTCACCGTCACCGCCGTCAAGGAGCGCGAGCTTCCCGAGGCCAACGACGACTTTGCCCAGCTGGCTTCCGAATTCGACACCATGGCCGAGCTGCGCGAGTCCCTCGCCAAGGATGCCGCCGAGTCCAAGGTCATGGACCAGGGGGTTGCCGCCCGCGACCTCGTCCTGGACAAGCTCATGGAGCTCGTCGAGGTTCCGGTTCCGGAATCCGTCATCACCGAGCAGGTCGAGCAGCACTTCGAGCAGGGTTCGCACACCGAGGGTGAAGAGCACGACACCGAAGAGCACCGCACCGAGGTTCGCGAGAACACCGCCAAGGCCTTCAAGAACGAGATCGTGCTTGACGCCGTCGCCGAAGCAGAGAAGATTGGCGTTGCCCAGTCCGAACTGATCGACTACATCGTCCAGACCGCCGGCCAGTACGGCATGGACCCGAACCAGTTCGCCCAGATGCTCGACGGCGCCGGCCAGGTCCCGATGCTGGTTGGCGAAGTCCGCCGCCGCAAGGCACTTGCCAAGGTCCTGGAGCTGGCTGTTGTCACCGACAGCAACGGCAACGTCGTTGACCTGAGCGACTTCGTGCGCCCGGCAGGCGAAGAAGAAGAAGAGGGCTCCGCATCGTCGGCCTCTTCGGCTTCCTCCGCCTCCTCGGCCTCGGCAGCATCCGCCAAGTAGCGCGGCGCCGCTGACGCGGCATTGGGCGCCCAGGCGGGGGGGGGGGGGGGGGCGCCGGGGGGGGGCGGGCCGGGGGGGGGGGGCGGGGGTAGAAGACCCCGGGCGCCCCCCCCCCCCCCCCCCCCCCCCCCCCCCCCCCCCCCCCCCCCCCC
>NZ_JBIXLM010000058.1:0-19072 GCF_045798545.1 Paeniglutamicibacter sp. ORCA_105
CGAACCCTGCAGGCTCATCGCCGCGGCGGTGAAGTGCGCACGGAAAGCGTCAAAGGAACCAAACGCGTCATCGATCGCCGCAGCCAACTCGCCCTCGGGCTTGTCCCCGCCCTCCGGGGAAAGGTTGTTCCAGAAGATCGAGTGGTTGGTGTGACCGCCCAGGTGGAACGCCAGGTCCTTGGACAGCTTCGGAATGTTCCCGAACTCGCCCTTCTCGCGGGCCTCGGCCAACTGCTCCAACGCCGTGTTCGCACCGGCCACATAGGTCGCGTGGTGCTTCGAGTGGTGCAGCTCCATGATCCGCGCCGAAATGTTCGGCTCCAAGGCCGCGTAATCGTACTGCAGCTCAGGCAAGGTATAAATAGCCAAAATGAATCCTCAACTCATGTTTCGGTGAAAACCGGACCCGGGGTTTCCCGGGGACGGTCAAGCGATGAGCCTCGTGTGCTCACCGATGCTGTGGTAGCCGCGCCGGTGGTACACCAGCGGGGCAGCGGTGGATTGGCCGGGGATGACCTCGAGCACCGAAGCGACGACGACCGTGGCCGGTCCGGCGGCAACCCGCGATTCGATGGTGCAGCGCATCGCGACACCCACCCCGTGGATCAGGGGTTCCCCGGTGGGCAACTGTTCCCACCCTGCCAGTTTCGAGAACCGCTCCTCGCCGGGTGTAGCGAACAAGGTTGCCACATCGGCGTTGGGCTCCGTCAAGAAGTGGACCACGATGTGCTCGGCGTCCAGGATCACTTCGGCGGAGCCCGATCGCCGCGCAATGTTGAACGCCAGGTAGGCCGGTTCGGCCGAAACGGAGATCAAGGATGAGGCAGTGATTCCGACAGGTCCGCGGTGGCCGGTGGCCGTCACCACGGCAACGCCCGCCGGATGGTTTCCAAAGGCGAGGCGAAATTGATCCGCGATCGTGGCGGCCGGAATGTGGGTTTGCACGGCGGGTCCAGGTTCCTCTCGTCATGCGGGGCGCCCGCACGGGTGCGGCGGGCTTGGTCCAACTACTCCCCCACGCTAGAACCTCAACCTTGGTTGAGGTCAAATTCCGTGTCCTCCCGGAACAACGTCGCGCCTCCAAGTCCGTCGGCCAATCGGTCATTGGGGTTGACGAATCCGCATTCGGCCAGCGACAGGCAACCACAGCCGATGCAGCCACCCAACCCGTCCCGCAACGACTGCAACTGGTGGATCCGCTCCTGCAAGTCGTCCCTCCAGGCCGCGGAAACAGCTTGCCAGTCCTCCTTGCGTGGCGTTCCGTCAGCGGGCAGTCCGGCGAAGAGTTCGGCGATTGACCGCAGCGGAATGCCGGCGCGCTGTGCGGCACGAATCACTGCCACGCGGCGCAGCACGCTTCGGTCGAACCGCCGCTGGTTACCCGTGGTTCGCCAGGAGGAAATCAGCCCTTCGCGCTCGTAGTAGTGCAGCGCCGAGACTGCAACGCCTGACCTGTCAGCCAGCTGCCCCACGGACAGATCCTGCGACGTTCCATCACCCGTATCCATGCCACCATTCTGCCTGCCGTCCGCCGTTCGCTACCACATCGGCTCCGGCGCGGCAGTCGATGGCTTCAGGCGTTGAAGCGGTGCATGGTTGATGGACCGGGCGGAACGGTGCGCTCGAGACCAATGCCGCGGCGACGGTTTATGGCCAGGCGTCGGGTGGTGAGCAACACTTTTGTTACCGGCGACCAAGACTTTTGAACAGTGTTCAAGTATTGTCATTCGTAACGCAAACGCGACGCGAATCCACGCACCGCAGCGCCACCATCTCGAATCGACAGGAACACCCAGCCATGACGACCTCCAGCCCGCGCATCGACGCGCACACCCCTGCCCGGATCGGGGCCCGCGATCTCGCCCTGGTCTCGGTCTTTGCCGCGCTCATCGCCGTGCTCACGCTGGTTCCGGCCGTCCCGGTGGGAGCCCTTGGCGTGCCGATCACCTTGCAGACCATGGGCGTGGCGCTCACCGCACTGATCCTCGGCTCGCTGCGCGGCGGCTCGGCCGTGGGCCTGTACCTGCTGGTGGGGCTGGCCGGAGTGCCGATCTTTGCCAAGTTCTCCGGCGGCTTGGGTTCGCTCGCCGCACCCAGCGCCGGATACCTGCTCGCCTTCCCCATTGCCGCCCTGGTCACCGGCGCGCTCGCCACCCTGGTGCTGCGCAGGGTCACCCGCCGGCGCTTCGTCTGGCTGTTCCTCTCCGCCATGTGCGGCTCGATCCTGGTGATCCACCCGCTGGGCATCCTGGGCATGAGCTTGAACGCGCAGATCCCGCTGGGCCAGGCCTTCATCCTGGACATGGCCTACTGGCCCGGAGACGTCGTGAAGAACCTGCTGGCCGCTGCCATCGCCGTCAGCGTCTTCAAGGCCTTCCCGTCTTTCGCCCGCCGCCGCTTCAACGCATAGAATGCCGGCTGCGGCAGCAGCGCAATTCGATCCACACCACCAGCAGGGAATACCGTTAAGCGTGATCCGATTCAACAATGCCGGCCTGTCAGTGCCCGCCGACGACCCGGCGCGGGCCCCGCGCACCGTCCTGGCCCCGTGCACCCTCGAACTCAACGAACGGCGCATCGCCGTGATCGGCGCAAACGGGTCAGGCAAGTCCACGCTGCTGCGCATGCTCAACGGGTTGGTGACCCCCTCGACCGGGTCAGTGGAGGTCCACGGCTTCGACACCGTCCGCCAGGCCAAGTCCGTGCGCAGGCGCGTGGGTTTCCTGTTCACCGATCCGCTCTCGCAGCTGGTCATTCCCATCGTCACCGAGGACGTCGAGCTCTCCCTCAAGGCCTTGCACAAGGACCGGGCCAAGCGCAGCGCCTCCGCACTGCGCGCGCTGGCCGCGCTCGGCCTGGAACACCTGGCCCACCGCAGCATCTATGACATCTCCGGGGGCGAGCGCCAGCTGGTGGCCCTGTGCAGCGTGCTGGCCGCGGGCCAGGACATCCTGGTGGCGGACGAACCGACCACGCTGCTGGATCTGGCCAATAACGAACTGCTCCAAAAAACGCTGGGTGCACTGGACCAGCAGGTCATCTACGCAACCCACGACCTGGACTTCGCCGCGGCCGCCGACCGGGCGCTGCTGGTGGCCGGCGGCAAGATCGTCTTTGACGGCCCGGCGCCCGAGGCCGTGGACACCTACCGCCGGCTGGTCCGCCATGGAAGCCTGGCCACGTGAGCGCCTCGCACCAGATGCTGCTCGGCCACTACCTGCCCGGTGCCAGCCCGGTGCACCGGGCACCGCTGCTGGCCAAGTACCTGGTGGTCCTGGCGGTGGGTGCCGCGGTGCTCCTCTGGCGCATTCCCGCCGTCGGGCTCGGAACCCTGTTGTTGGGCGTGGGGCTCTTCGCCCTGGCCGGACCTCGCGTGCTGCGCGCGTGGGCCGCTCCGCTGCGCCAACTGTGGTGGATCTTCGCGATCCTGGGGATCTACCAGTCGATCCTCAACACGCCGCTCTTCGCCCTGACGCTGGTCAGCGGGATGCTCGCTGTCATCCAGTGCGGGCGTCTCGTCCTGTTGACCACCACCCAGGCCGCGCTGCTCGACGGGCTGGAACGCGCCGCAGCGCCGGTCCGGCTGATCGGCGGGAACCCCGCCACCGTCGCGCTGGCAGTGGCCCTGATGCTGCGCAGCATCCCGGCGATAGCAAGTTCGGTGCAGGACCTCGCGGACGCTGCCAAGGCCCGCGGAATCGGGCGCAACCCCGCGACGCTGGCAGCACCCGTGGTCATCAACACCGTGGCCTATGCCCAGCGCACCGCGGACGCGCTGGCCGCCCGCGGCATCATGGAACGCAACTAACGTTTCCGCGGGGTTTGCGCACGACAATCCACCCAAATCGGCTACGCGCACGTATTGTATGTTTCATGAGTTTCAACGACGACGCACAACTCGATTCCGGACGCATCAGGGACTCGCGCGGCCGGGGCCGCGGCGGCAAGATCGCCGCCGGCGGTGGCGGCATCATCGTGGTGCTGCTTGCCGCCTTGCTGGGTGTCAACCCCGACATGCTCACGCAGCTGGGGCTCGGAGGGGATCCCGGCATCGAGCAGGGAGCCAACGAGAACGGACCGGCGGGCATCACCGAATGCCAGACCGGGGCCGACGCCAATGCGCGCACCGACTGCCGGATCCTGGCAACCACGCAATCGCTTGACAGCTTCTGGCTCAGCTACCTGCCGCAATACGACGTGCAGGTGCAGCAGCCCGGGGTCGAGGTCTTCGACGGGCAGGTGAGCACGGAATGCGGGACCGCGACCAGCGCGGTGGGCCCGTTTTATTGCCCCGCGGACCAGGTCGCATACTTCGACACCGGATTCTTTGCCGACCTGAGCACCAACTACGGTTCAGATGGCGGGGCCCTGGCCGAGGAATACGTGGTGGCGCACGAGTACGGGCACCACATCCAAAACACCATCGGCACCCTCGCAGCATCCCAGCAGGGGGCCAAGGGTGCGACTTCGGGCTCGGTGCGCGTGGAGCTGCAGGCCGACTGCTTTGCCGGCATGTGGGCCGCGCATGCGGCGAACACCAAGGACGCCGAGGGCAACACCTTCATGGAGCCGTTCACCGAGGCCGACCTGCGCTCGGCGCTGTCGGCGGCCTCGGCCGTGGGCGATGACAGGATCCAGGAGGCGGCCACCGGGCGGGTGAATCCCGAGGGCTGGACCCACGGTTCCTCGGCGCAGCGCCAGTCCTGGTTCCTGCAGGGATATGCGACCGGGGACATCAACCAGTGCGACACGCTCTCGGCGCGGGACCTGGACAAGCCCGGCGGCTGAATCCAGAAAGCGAAAAGCGAGGTGCGATCCCCCCTGAAGGGGAAACGCACCTCGCTTTTGTCTTGTCCGCAGGACTAGATGTTGAAGCCCAGGGCCCGCATCTGGTCGCGGCCGTCATCGGTGATCCGCTCCGGACCCCATGGCGGCATCCAGACCCAGTTAAGGCGGTAGGAATCGACAACCGACTCCAGTGCCTGGCTGACCTGCTCTTCGATGACATCGGTCAAAGGGCAGGCAGCGGTGGTCAGGGTCATGTCGATGAGCAGTGCGCCGTCTTCGGCGTACTTCAGCCCATAGAGCAGGCCCAGGTCAACGATGTTGACGCCGAGCTCCGGGTCGATGACATCCTTGAGCGCTTCTTCGACGTCCTCAAGCTCGGTTTCTGCCGACCCGCTGGTCGTTTCGTTCGATACGCTCATGACTAGGCCGGAACGTTCAGGAAGCGGTCGTAGCCCTCGTCCTCGAGGCGGTCGGCCAGCTCGGCGCCACCCTGCTCGGCGATCTTGCCGTCAACGAAGACGTGCACGAAGTCCGGCTTGATGTAGCGCAGGATCCGGGTGTAGTGCGTGATGAGCAGCGTGCCCATCTCGTTCTCTTCCTGGGCGCGGTTGACACCTTCGGAGACGACCTTCAGCGCGTCGACGTCCAAGCCGGAGTCGGTCTCGTCCAGGATGGCGAACTTCGGCTTGAAGAGCTCGAGCTGGAGGATCTCCACGCGCTTCTTCTCGCCGCCGGAGAAGCCTTCGTTGACGTTGCGCGAGGCGAACTCGGCATCGATCTTCAGCTTTTCCATGGCGCTCTTGACGTCCTTGGTCCAGGTCCGCAGCTTCGGGGCTTCCCCGTCGATGGCGGTCTTGGCGGTGCGCAGGAAGTTCGTCATCGAGACGCCCGGAACCTCGACCGGGTACTGCATGGCCAGGAACAGGCCGGCGCGTGCACGCTCGTCAACGCCCATCTCCAGGACGTCGGCACCGTCGAGGGTGATCGAGCCGGAGGTGACGGTGTAGCGCGGGTGCCCGGCGATGGTCGAGGCCAGGGTGGACTTGCCCGAGCCGTTGGGGCCCATGATTGCGTGGGTTTCGCCGGTCTTGATGGTGAGGGAAACACCCTTGAGGATTTCCTTGTTGCCCTGCTCGGTCTCGATGGAGACGTGCAGGTCCTTGATTTCCAGAGTAGACATGCCTTGAGTCCGTTCTCTTTCCGTGAAGTCGATGTGGATCGACGAAGTTTTGGTGTTGGTGGGGGGAAAAGCCTGGACTAGCTGTCCGTGGCGGCGAGCTCGCGCTCGATCGTCTCGGCCAGGCGTTCCTCGATCTCCGGTACCCGGATCTGCTGCACGATCTCGTTCAGGAAGCCGCGCACCACCAGGCGGCGTGCGGTCTTCTCGTCGATGCCGCGGCTCATCAGGTAGAAGAGGTGCTCGTCGTCGAAACGTCCGGTCGTGGAGGCGTGTCCGGCCCCGTCGATCAAACCGGTCTCGATTTCCAGGTTCGGCACCGAGTCGGCGCGTGCGCCCTCGGTGAGCACCAGGTTGCGGTTGGCCTCGTAGGAGTTGGTCCCCTTGGCTTCCTTGCGGATCAAGACGTCGCCGACCCACACGGTGTGTGCGTCCTTGCCTTGCAGGGCACCCTTGTACAACACGTTGGACTTGCAGTTCTCGGTGGCGTGGTCCACGAACAAGCGGTGTTCCAGGTGCTGTCCGGCATCCGCGAAGTACAGTCCGAAGAGCTCCACCTCGCCGCCCTGGCCATCGAAGTGCGCCGAGGGGGTCAGACGCACCAAGTCGCCGCCGTAGGTCACGGCGATGTGCTTCAGGTGGCCGTCCTTGCGGACCTTCGCCAGGTGCGAGGAAGCGTGGATCGCGTCGTCGGCCCAGGCCTGCAGCGAGATCACGGTCAGCTTGGCGCCTTCGCGGACATCGATTTCGATGTTCTGCGCCAGCACTGCGGACCCGACGTGGTCGATGACCACGACGGACTCGGAGTTGGCCTCGGCGACGACCACGAGGTGGCTGGCGGCCGCTTCGGTGGAGGTGCCCGTGTAGGTCAGCGTGACCTGTTCGCCGCTGGAGTTCGCGGGAATGGTCAGCACCTTGGCCTCGGCCGCATGCTTCCAGGCGTTGGCCGAGATGCGGTCCTCCGGGATGCCGGCGGAACCGACGCGTGCATCGGTCATCGCAACGGTTTCCAAGGTGGAGACGTTGGCACCGGCCACGGTCAGCTCGGGGGCAACCCCGGCCAACGCGTTCTTGTGCAGGCCGCCCATGCGCTTGAGCGGGGTGAAGCGGAAGTCCTCTTCACGTCCGGTCAGCGCCGGGAAGTCCTCGACGTTGTAGCTGGTCTTGCGACCGGCGCGCGAGGAATCAGGGATTCCTGCCCCGCCACCGTGGCTGTGCGCCTTGGCTGCGTCGCCGCCCAACGGCGAGGCTGCTACTTCTGCTTCGTTCAACGGCGAGAGGTTTTCGCCCTCTTCGGTGAAACCGGAAATGCTGGGTGCACCGATACGGGCCTTTTCGCCCGTTGAGTGAGTTGCGGTATCAGTCATGATTAACCGACGGATCCTTCCATCTGCAGTTCAATGAGGCGGTTCAGTTCCATGGCGTACTCCATCGGGAGCTCGCGGGCGATCGGCTCGACGAAGCCGCGCACGATCATGCCCATGGCTTCCTCTTCGGTCATGCCGCGGCTCATCAGGTAGAAGAGCTGCTCCTCGGACACGCGCGAAACGGTGGCCTCGTGGCCCATGGTCACGTCGTCCTCGCGGACGTCGATGTACGGGTAGGTGTCCGAACGCGAGATCTGGTCGACCAGCAGCGCGTCGCACTCGACCGAGTTGCGTGCGCCCTTGGCACCCTCGCGGACCTGGACCAGGCCGCGGTAGGCGGCGCGGCCGCCGTTGCGGGCCACCGATTTGGAAACGATCTTCGAGGAGGTGTTCGGTGCGATGTGGACCATCTTGGAACCGGTGTCCTGGTGCTGGCCCTCGCCGGCGAAGGCGATCGACAGGGTCTCGCCCCGGGCGTGCTCGCCGACCAGGTAGACGGCCGGGTACTTCATGGTGACCTTGGAACCGATGTTGCCATCGACCCACTCCATGGTTGCGCCCTCTTCACAGACGGCGCGCTTGGTCACCAGGTTGTACACGTTGTTCGACCAGTTCTGGATCGTGGTGTAGCGGACGCGGGCGCCCTTCTTCACGATGATTTCCACAACTGCCGAGTGCAGCGAGTCCGAGGTGTAGATCGGGGCGGTGCAGCCCTCGATGTAGTGGACGTAGGAGTCCTCGTCGGCGATGATCAAGGTGCGCTCGAACTGGCCCATGTTTTCCGTGTTGATGCGGAAGTATGCCTGCAGCGGGATTTCCACGTGGACGCCCTTGGGGACGTAGACGAAGGATCCGCCGGACCAGGTCGCGGTGTTCAGCGAGGCGAACTTGTTGTCGCCCACCGGGATGATCGTGCCGAAGTATTCCTTGAAGATGTCTTCGTGCTCGCGCAGGGCCGTATCGGTGTCAAGGAAGATGACACCCTGCTTTTCCAGGTCCTCGCGGAGCTGGTGGTAAACAACCTCGGACTCGTACTGGGCGGCGACACCGGAAACCAGGCGCTGCTTTTCAGCCTCGGGGATGCCGAGCTTGTCGTACGTGTTCTTGATGTCCTCGGGCAGGTCCTCCCAGCTGGTGGCCTGCTTCTCGGTGGAACGCACGAAGTACTTGATGTTGTCGAAGTCGATGCCCGAGAGGTCTGCGCCCCAGGTGGGCATGGGCTTGCGATCGAAGTACTTCAGGCCCTTGAGGCGCATGTCCAGCATCCACTGGGGCTCGGACTTGAGCTCCGAAATGTTGCGGACAACATCCTCGCTGATGCCGCGGCGCGCATTGGCACCCGCGTCGTTCTTGTCGCTCCATCCGTACTCGTAATTGCCGATTCCTTGGAGTTCGGGGTTCTTCTCCAGGATCTCGGTAATTACGCCGGCGTCGGGGGACTCCTGTGCAATCTGATCCGTCATCGCGGCCTCTCCTGCTTCGTAATCTTGATTCGAGTTCTCTTCTCAGCGCGCTGAGGAGTTTGGTTCCGGCCCACGGGGACGTGGGTCGTACACACATGCCCGCCGCTGGCAAGTGTCGAGAGCCTTCGCACATCGACACCCAGCAGACGGGAAAAGGCCTGGGTTTCCATCTCGCAAAAGACGGGGAATTCCCGAGCCAAATCTTGGATGGGGCAGTGCCCCTGGCACAGCTGGACGCTGAGCATGGTGGCGGTCGGCGAATCTGCGCCGACCTTGCGGGTGGAGGCAACGAATCCGTCCGCGCTGAGCGCATCGCTCAGCGCGTCGGCGCGTTCCTCGAGGCCCTCGATGTCGGCCACCACGGGACGGTAACGCCGTTCCATGGCGGCAAAGCGGCGGGCGGCAAAGGCCTCGACGGCTGCCGGTCCGGCGGCCCGGCCAAGTTCGGCCAGTGCATCGGTGGCGATATCCAGGTAATCGTTGCCCATTTTGGTTTGGCCGCGGTGTGACAGCACGTAGCGGCGTGAGGGTCGACCGGCGCCGGTGCGCTGGTTGGCCACGAGCTTGACCTCGACGAGCCCCTGCTTGGAGAGCGCATCGAGGTGGCGACGGACGGCTGCAGGGGTAAAGCCCAGGCGCTCGCCCAGTTCGGCGGCGCTGACCGGGCCGTCTTCCAACACGGAATACAGGACTCGGTCGCGGGTGCGTTCTTCGGCTTCCCCTGTCGCGGGAATGTTGTGTGCCGGGGCGTCGCCGACCGGCACTGTCTGATTCGATGAATACACAACACAAGCATGCGCTAATCCAGCCAGCCCGTCTAGTAAGGCACTGCTTACCTCGCCGCGGGCTTAATGTCGCACCCGACCGCCGGCGACCCAGGGAGACCGGCGCCACACCCCGACCGCCTCATCTACTACGTAGCCTAGAATAGCCGGGTGTCCAATGTGTCTCCAAGTCTCGTCATCGAGGACTTGCTCAAAGATTTCGGTCCCGTCCCCGCCCTGGATGGCCGCATGATGCGCGTCTTGTACGGCATCAGCCTCAAGGCCGACCCCGGAACCGTCACCACGCTGCTGGGTTCCAACGGAGCCGGGAAGTCCACCACCCTTGGCTGTGCGCAGGGCCTGCTGCGCCCCAACGGGGGCACGGTCAGGTTGTTGGGCGAGGATCCCTACGGCGCCAGCCCGGCATTGCGTTCGCGGGTGGGCGTCATGCTGCAGGACGGCGGGCTGCCGCCATCGCTGCGCCCGATCCCGCTGCTGCGCCACGTCGCCTCGTTCTACCGCCACCCGGCGGACCTTGACGCCCTCATCGAGCGCCTGGGCATCAACGAGTTTGCCACAACCTCCATCCGCCGGCTCTCCGGCGGCCAGAAGCAGCGGGTGGCTCTGGCCGCCGCCCTGGCCGGGGATCCGGAAGTCGTCTTCCTCGACGAGCCGAGCGCCGGGCTGGACCCGCAATCGCGCCACGTGGTCTTCGACCTGATCGGCGAGCTGCGCGAGGCAGGCAAATGCATCGTGCTGACCACCCATCTCATGGAAGACGCGCAGAAGCTTTCCGACTACGTCTACATCATTCACGAGGGACGCAACGTGGCCCAGGGAACGGTTGCGGAGCTCACCGCCCATGCCAACCAGGAGACCGCGACCCAGGCCGTTGACTTCACCGCCGCGGCAGCCATGGTCCCGCCCCCGCTGCCGCCGCACCTCACCCTCACCGAGGCCTCCCCCGGGCACTACCGCCTTGACGGCGTGCGCTCCCCCGGGGACCTGGCGGAACTGACGACGTGGTGGTCCCGCGAGGGCGTCCTGCCCCACGCACTGACAATGCAACCGCGAACTCTTGAAGACGTGTTCCTGGAGATTGCCGACAAGGGAAACAATGCCAACTAGCATGCAGGCCGCGCCGGCGGCCGCCAACGCCCAGGGAACCCTCAAGCGCATCCTGCTCCAGGGGCGCTACGAGACCATGGGCATGATCAGCAACGGGGAACAACTCGTCGTTGCCGTGGTCTTGCCGCTCATGGCGCTCTTCGGCCTGGTCTTCACCGACCTGCTCAAGGACATCGCCGCCAAGCCCATCGATGCCGCAGCCCCCGGCGTTCTGGCCCTGTGCGTGGTGTCCACCGCGTTCACCGGGCAGGGCATCGCCACCGGTTTCGACCGCCGCTACGGGGTGCTGCGCTTCCTGTCAACGACTCCGCTGGGCCGCGCCGGGCTGATTTACGGCAAGGTCATAGCGGTCCTGGTGGTCCTGTTCCTCCAGGTCGTCGTCATCGGCGGCACCGCCCTGTTGCTGGGGTGGCGGCCGGCGCCGGCTGGCATCGGCTGGGCCATTGCCCTGCTGGTGCTGGGCGCCGCGGCGTTTACCGCCCTGGGGCTGCTGGTCGCGGGCACCGTGCGCCCCGAGGCCACCCTGGCCATCACCAACCTTGCCTGGGTATTGCTGGCCGCAGTCGGGGGGATCCTGTTCCCCAGCAACCGAGCACCCGCATACCTGCAGCCGATCGTCGACCTGCTGCCCTCCGCCGCCCTGGGTGATTCCCTGCGGGCGGCCCTGATCACCGGAACCACCTCGGTCTCCGGGATCCTCATCCTGCTGGCATGGACAATCATTGCCGGTTTCGCCGCAACACGCTGGTTCAAGTGGAACTAGAATCCTGGAGCACAACACCATGAGCACCACCTCCCCCGCCGCCAACCGCTGGACGGACAAGTTGCCCGCCACCGTGAATACCACGGTGCACCGCCTGGCCATTGCGTCCCTCGCGTCCCAGATCGGCATTATCGTCACCGGCGGCGCCGTGCGCCTGACCAAGTCGGGCCTGGGCTGCTCGCAGTGGCCGAACTGCGTGCCCGGGTCCATGACGCCGGTTGCGGAAATGGGCATCCACGGACTCATCGAGTTCGGCAACCGCCTGCTCACCTTCATCCTCGCCGCCATCGCCGTGGCCATGATCGTGTCGATCTGGCGCTTGCGCACCACCCACAGGACCATCTACCGCCTGTCCATCGCCTTGCTGGCAGTGATTCCCGCCCAGGCGGTCATCGGCGGCATCACCGTCTGGTCCAACCTGAACCCGTGGGTGGTGTCCCTGCACTTCCTGGTCTCGGCCGCCCTGGTCATGGCCGCCACCCTGCTGGTCAACCGCACCGGCGCACTGCGCCGCGGCGAATCCTCGCTGGGGACGCCCGCCGGATCCACGCAGCGTTTCCTTGCCTGGACCATCTTCGCCACCTCGGCACTGGCCCTGGTGCTGGGCACCATCGTCACCGGGACCGGCCCGCACGCCGGGGACGCGGATGCCCCGCGCCACATGTTCGACCCGTACATCGTCACGCGGATCCACGTGGTTCCGGTCTACCTGTTGGTCGCAGCGACCGTCGTTGCCCTGGTGCTGGCTTTCCGCCGGGCCTCGGACGCGAAGCTGCGCAATCCGCTGTTGCTGATGGTCGGAGTCGTGCTGCTGCAGGGCGTTATCGGCTACGTCCAGCACTTCACCGGCCTGCCGATCCTCCTGGTGCTTGCCCACATGCTCGGGGCCTCGCTGCTGGCAGCGGCAGCCGCCAACGCCTGGGACCGGACCACAGGGAAGTTCCCCTTCTAGTCGTACCGATCCCGTCCGGCAACAAACGCCCGCCTGCATCGCGCAGGCGGGCGTTTTGCGTTGCACCGCATGTCGCCGCAAGGTCGCCCTGCCGGAGCTCCCGGCCGGCGTTTTCGCGGTCGCGCAATATCGGGGAACCCGTTCCACGGGGATTGCCCGCGGACCAGGCACCGGGAACGAGCGCGGCAAGCCACGCCGGTCAGGCGTTGAACCGCCCCGCAAGGTCCGTGGAAGAAACTGCCGGGCAACGAGAAGGCGGCCCGCCCGGGTTTCCCCGTGCGAGCCGCCATCGGTGCTTCGGCTTTGTCCCTGGCGTGTGTCCTAGAAGAGCGGGCCGCCCACGAACGGGTCGATGGCCAGGGCGACGAAGACGAGCGTCAGATAGGTGATGGAGATATGGAAGACCTTCATGGCCTTCTTGTTCATGTCCGCCGGCTCATGGTCGCGCTGGGCCTCGCGGTAGAGCACGTGGCACTCGTAGACGAACCACAGGCCCGAGACGCCTGCCAGCACGGTGTAGACGATGCCCGCGTAGCCCATCGGGACCAGCAGCAGCGAGCAGACCAGCGTGGCCCAGGCGTACAGGACAACCTGCACCGAGACCCGGCGGGCACTGGAAATCGCACCGAGCATCGGCACCCGCGCGGCGTTGTAGTCGTCGGCGTACTTCATGGACAGCGGCCAGTAGTGCGGCGGGGTCCACAGGAAGATGATCAGGAACAAGATGATGGCGGGCCATTCGATCTTGTTGGTGACCGCCGCCCAGGCAATGAGCACTGGCATGCAGCCGGCGATCCCGCCCCACACGATGTTCTGTGCCGTCCGGCGCTTGAGGATCAGCGTGTACAGCACCACGTAGAAGAGGATTGCAGCCAGGCCGAGTGCGGTGGTCAGCGGATTCGTTCCGAACCAGAGCACCGCCAGCGACGCGAAGCCAAGGGCGTAGGAGAAGATCAACGCCTCGCGCGGGGTCACCTCGCCGGTCACCAGCGGGCGCCCCTTGGTGCGCTTCATGACCTTGTCCATGTCGCGGTCGATGTAGCAGTTGAAGGAGCCGGATGCCCCGGCAGCCATGGCCCCACCCAGCAAGGTGGCCAGCACCAGCGAAATCGAGGGGAAACCGCGTTCGGCGAACATCATGGTCGGCAGCGTGGTCACGAGCAGGAGCTCGATGACGCGAGGCTTGGTCAGGGCCACATAGGCCTTGGCCTTTCGCGACACGAAGTCGCCAACCGATTCATTCGGCTGACGAGCTGCACGGGCCCTCGTTGCGGAGTCAACGGACACGGTCTTCACAGACATCTACTCAGTTCTACGGGGGTCAATAAGGACAATCACCCTCTAGCATACCCTTTTACAGCACGTAGAAATGGGCCGCGATCTTTCCGTGCGGGCGACACGCGGGCGCGCCCGCCCGCAATCCCCGGCACCGATAGTTTTCGCCATGCCTCAACAAGCGGTCTCAAACGGGCATTTTTGAGGCCAATGACGCTAAGCTGGAACCGTTGCGCCGCCGCCGAAACCGTCCCGTGAATCACTGGACGGACGGCGGCGTTGTGCTTACAGGGCGGGATGCCCCGCAACCACATGACTTTGAAATGCACACCGTACAGGGAGGACCCACAACGTGGCGCCACTAGCAGCAAACAGCGAATTCGCTTGGACCGATCTTGACCAGCGAGCCGTCGACACCGCCCGCGTGCTCGCCGCGGATGCGGTCGAGAAGGTTGGAAACGGCCACCCCGGAACGGCGATCTCGCTGGCCCCGGCCGCGTACCTGCTCTTCCAGCAGCACCTGCGCCACGACCCGTCCGATCCGGCCTGGATCGGCCGCGACCGCTTCGTGCTCTCCCCCGGGCACACCTCGCTGACCCTGTACCTGCAGCTCTTCCTCTCCGGCTACGGCCTGGAGCTCGAAGACCTCGAGGCACTGCGCACCTGGGGCGCCAAGACCCCGGGCCACCCGGAATTCGGCCACACCGCCGGCGTGGAAATCACCACCGGTCCGCTCGGCCAGGGCCTGGCCTCGGCCGTGGGCTTCGCCTACGCCCAGCGCCGCATGCGCGGCCTGCTTGACGCCGACGCACCCGCCGGCACCAGCCCCTTCGACCACACCGTGTGGGTCATCGCCTCCGACGGCGACCTGCAGGAGGGCGTCACCTCCGAGGCCTCCTCGCTGGCCGGCCACCAGGAACTCGGCAACCTCGTCGTGGTCTATGACGAGAACCACATCTCCATCGAGGACGACACCGACGTGGCGTTCACCGAAAACGTGCTCGGCCGCTACGAGGCCTACGGCTGGCACACCCAGCGCGTGGACTGGACCAAGACCGGGAACTACGTCGAGGACCTGGCCGAGCTCGACGCCGCCCTGCGCGCCGCCAAGGCCGAGAGCAACCGTCCCTCGATCATTTCCCTGCGCACCGTCATCGGCTGGCCCTCGCCGACCAAGGCCGACACCGGCGGCATCCACGGCTCCAAGCTCGGCGGCGCCGAGGTTGCAGGCCTGAAGACCGCCCTGGGCTTCGACCCGGAAGCCAACTTCGCGATCGCGGACGAGGTACTGGCCCACGCCCGCTCCGTGCAGGAGCGCGGCACCGCCGCCCGCGCCACCTGGCAGGAAGGCTTCGACGCCTGGTCGAACGCCAACCCGGAAAACGCCGCCCTGCTGGCGCGCCTGGAATCCGGCGAGCTGCCGGCCGGCTGGGACGAGAACCTGCCGGTCTTCGAGCCCGGCAAGGACGTCGCCACCCGCTCGGCCTCCGGCAAGGTCATCAACGCCGTCGCCGGCGTACTGCCAGAGCTCTGGGGCGGCTCGGCCGACCTGGCCGGCTCGAACAACACCACCATCGAGGGTGCACCGTCCTTCATCCCGGAATCGCGTTCCACCGATTCCTGGAAGGGCAACCCCTACGGCCGGGTGCTGCACTTCGGCATCCGCGAGCACGCTGCCGCCTCGATCGTCAACGGCATCACGCTGGCCTCCCCGACCCGCGCCTACTCGGGCACCTTCCTGATCTTCTCCGACTACCAGCGCCCGGCCATCCGCCTCTCCGCGCTGATGGGCGTGCCCTCCATCTACGTGTGGACGCACGACTCCATCGGCCTGGGCGAGGACGGACCGACGCACCAGCCGGTCGAGCAGCTGGCCTCCCTGCGCGCCATCCCGAACCTTGACGTGGTCCGCCCGGCGGATGCCAACGAGGTCTCCTACGCGTGGAAGAAGATCCTGGAAACCACGTCCAATCCCGCCGGCATCATCCTCTCGCGCCAGAACCTCCCGGTCTACGACCGTGCACAGCTGGGCTTCGGCGCGGCCGAGGGTGTCGAAAAGGGCGCCTATGTGCTCGCCGACGCCACCGCCAACGGCGAGGTCGTCGCCCCCGAGGTGCTGCTGCTGGGAACCGGCTCCGAGGTCTCCCTGGCCATCGAGGCCCGCGAGGCCCTGCAGGCCCAGGGCGTTGCCGCCCGCGTGGTCTCCATCCCGTCCCTGGAATGGTTCAACCAACAGGATGCCGCCTACCGCGAATCCGTGCTGCCCGCCGCCGTCAAGGCCCGCGTCTCGGTCGAGGCCGGCGTGGCCCAGGGCTGGCGCGAGCTGGTGGGCGATGCCGGACGCATCATCTCCCTTGACCACTACGGCGCCTCGGCAGACTACAAGCGCCTCTTCACCGAGTTCGGGATCACCGCGGAGGCCATCACCGCCGCCGCCCTCGATTCCATCTCGGCCGCCAAGTAACACCCCCCCAACACGCAAAGGATTTTTACCGTGAGCAACGCAAACACCCAGGCCCTTTCGGACGCCGGCGTCTCGATCTGGCTCGATGACCTCTCCCGCGAACGCCTGACCTCCGGTTCGCTCGAGGCCCTGATCAAGGAAAAGAACGTCGTCGGGGTCACCACCAACCCCTCGATCTTCCACGCTGCCCTGTCCGACGGCGAGTCCTACGCGGCGCAGGTCGCCGAGCTGGCGGCAGCCGGCATGGACGCCGAGGAAGCCGTCTTCAAGATCACTTCCGACGACGTCGCCGCGGCCTGCGACCTGTTCGCTCCGATCGCCGCAGCAAGCGGCGGCGCCGACGGCCGCGTTTCCATCGAGGTCGACCCGCGCCTGGCCCGCAAGACCGCCGAGACCATCGCCGAGGCCAAGGTCCTGCACGAGATGGTCGGCCGCGAGAACGTGCTGATCAAGATCCCGGCAACCGTCGAGGGCCTCGAGGCCATCGCCGAGACCCTGGCGGCAGGCATCTCCGTGAACGTCACGTTGATCTTCTCGCTGGAGCGCTACCGCGCTGTCATCAACGCCTTCCTCACCGGCCTGGAGGCAGCCAAGGCCAACGGGCATGACCTGTCCAAGCTGCACTCGGTCGCCTCCTTCTTCGTCTCCCGCGTGGACACCGAGATCGATGCGCGCCTGAACGCCATCGGCACCGACGAGGCCCTGGCCCTGCGCGGCAAGGCCGGCGTCGCCAACGCCCGCCTGGCCTACCAGGTCTACGAGGAGACGTTCACCTCCGAGCGCTGGAACGTGCTGGCCGCGGCCGGCGCCAACGCCCAGCGCCCGCTGTGGGCCTCCACCGGCGTGAAGGACCCGGCCCTGCCGGACACCCTCTACGTCACCGAGCTGTGCGCCCCGAACACCGTGAACACCATGCCGGAAAAGACCCTCGAAGCCACCGCCGACCACGCGGAAATCACCGGGAATGCAGTGTCCGGCAGCTACGCCGAGGCCAACGCGGTGCTTGACGCCCTGGCGGCCCTGGGTGTGAGCTACAACGACGTCGTGGCCAAGCTCGAGGTCGAGGGCCTTCAGAAGTTCGAGGCCGCCTGGAACGAGCTGCTGACCGACCTCGATGCCTCGCTCAAGAACGCGAACGTGAAATGAGTTCCCTGGGGTTCATCGCCACGGGTGCCGCGCAGGCGGCCATCGAGGCCCATGTGCCGTCGCTGGTGGCCGATAAGGTCGCCAGCCGCATCGCCGCCAAGGACGCCACGGTGTGGGTCGAGTCGGCCCGCGCCGAGGCCTCCGTCCGCCTGGGCTGGGTCGACGCGCCGGAAAACTCCCGCGCCCTGGTGCCCGGCATCCTGGCACTGCGCGACGAGCTGCGCGCCGAGGGGGTGAACCGCATCGTGCTTGCCGGCATGGGCGGATCCTCCCTGGCGCCCGAGGTCATTTGCGCGACCAACGACGTCGAGCTGGTCGTCTGCGACTCCACCGACCCGGAAATGGTCGCCGGCATCCTCGCCGACCGCCTGGCCACCACCGCCCTGGTGGTTGCCTCCAAGTCCGGTTCAACGGTGGAGACCGACTCGCAGCGCCGGGTCTTCGAGCAGGCGTTCAACGACGCCGGCCTCGATGCCGCCTCGCGCATCATCGTGGTCACCGACCCGGGATCGCCCATGGATCAGGCAAGCCGGGCGGCCGGCTACCGCGCGGTGTTCAACGCCGACCCGTCCGTGGGCGGGCGCTATTCGGCGCTGACCGCCTTCGGGCTGGTTCCCGCAGGACTCGCGGGCGTCGACATCGAGGCCTTCCTGGACGAGGCCGCGGCCGCGGCCGAGTTCCTGGCCGAGGACGACGAGGACAACATCGCCCTGGCCCTGGGTGCCGCCATGGCCGGCACGAGCCCCCTGCGCGACAAGCTCATCTTCGCCGACGAGGGCTCGGGACTGGCAGGTTTCGCCGATTGGGCGGAACAGCTCATCTCGGAATCCACCGGCAAGGAGCAGACCGGCGTGCTGCCGGTTGTCGTGGAGGACCGGGCACCGGAAACGATCAGCGCGGCTGCCGACTTCCTGCAGATCCGCCTGGTCGCCGACACCGGCCTGCTCACCGACGAGGACATCGACGCCGAGACCGCCTCGGTCGCGCTCTCCGGCGCCTTGGGCGCGCAGATGCTGCTGTGGGAGTACGCGACCGCCGTGGCCGGGCGCCTGCTGGGGATCGACCCTTTCGACCAGCCCGACGTGGAGGCCGCCAAGGTTGCCGCCCGCTCGCTGTTGGAAGGAACCCCGGAATCCGTTCCGGCCGCGTTCACCGACGGCGCCATCGAGGTCCGCGGCTCCGCGGGGCTGCTGGAGGGGTGCGATTCGCTCGCCGGCGCCCTGGCGGCCCTGGTTGCCGCGTTGCCGTCCAACGGCTACCTCGGCATCCACGCCTACCTGGACCGCCGGTCGGACATCGAGCTGGAGAACATCCGCCCGTTGCTTGCCGCCGCCGCCAAGCGCCCGGTGACCTTCGGGTGGGGGCCGCGCTTCCTGCACTCCACCGGGCAGTTCCACAAGGGCGGACCGCGCGTGGGCGCCTACCTTCAGCTCACCGCGGAGTCCTCGATGGACCTGTCCATTCCGGAGAGGGCCTTCACCTTCGGCGAGTTGATTGCCGCGCAGGCCAGCGGCGATGCGCAGGTGCTGGCCGATCTGGGTCGCCCGGTGCTGCGCCTGCACCTGACGGACAAGGAAGCCGGCATCCGGCAATTGGACAAGCTGGCGCGGGAGATGGCCCAGGCCTGATCCTCCGTTCCTTCCGCCGCACACCGGGTGCCTGCCCCCCGCCCCCGGGGGGGGGGGGGGGGGGGGGGGGGGGGGGGGGGGGGGGGGGGGGGGGGGGGGGGGGGGGGGGGGGGGGGGGGGGGGGGGGGGGGGGGGGGGGGGGGGGGGGGGGGGGGGG
>NZ_JBIXLM010000059.1:0-18035 GCF_045798545.1 Paeniglutamicibacter sp. ORCA_105
GCGCGGGGGGGCCCCCCCCCCCCCCCCCCCCCCCCCCCCCGCGGGGCCCGCCCCCCCCCCCCACTCCTCTCACACCCGGGGGCGCCCCCCCCCCCCCCCCCCCCCCCCCCCCCCCCCCCGCTTCTTGCATGGTGCCCGCATCCACGGCTCCCCGGCGAGGGGATGCGGGAACGGGTGCGTCTCAGTGGCCGAAGGGATCCTCGTCGGTTCCCGGCATCCAGGTCAGGTTGGGCACGCCCCAGCCCAGTGACTTCTTGGCCTTCTTCCAGCGCCGCGCCCACTTGTCGTTGAGTTTGTCGACGTAGAGGTAGCCGTCAAGGTGGTCGTATTCATGCTGCATGATGCGGGCGAACCAGTCCGTCGCCACGAAGGAGATCGCGTTCCCGTCGCCGTCAAATCCCTCGACCCGGGCGTAATCGGCGCGCTTGAGCGGGAAGTTCAGCGCGGGGGCCGAGAGGCACCCCTCGATCTCTTCTTCCGGATCCGGGTTGGCCTGCGAGACCTTTGAGAGGGTCAGGCGCGGGTTGACCACCACGCCGCGGGACGGAGCGCCGTCGTCGTTCTCGTACACGTAGGTGAAGATGCGCAGGCCCACGCCGATCTGCGGGGCAGCCAGGCCCACGCCATTGGCCGCATCCATGGTGTCGTACATGTCGGTAATGAGTTCGCGAAGTTCATCGTTGAACTCGGTGACTTCCTGCGCGCGCGTGTGCAGCACGGGCTCGCCGTAAATGGTGACCGGACGAATACTCAAGGCTTCTCCTAGGGCTTTCAGGGGGGGATCGGGTAGGGGAGGGGAGCGGCGGGGGCGGCCCCCGGGGCGATGGCCTGCTCAGGCGTCGGCGAGTAGCGAGGTGCCGATGCCTTCAGGCCTGTTCTTGCTGGTGTTTCCGACGATTGTCGGCAGCGGCGCGGCCAGGAACGCCCGCGCGACCGGGGTCTCCACGATGTAGCCGTAGCCACCGCTTGCGGTGCCTGGGCGCTGATCGACGTGGCCTTTTGGGGGGAACGGAGCTGCACCTGGGCTGCCCGCAACCTCCCACGGAGAGCGGGGCATCCGGTGTTCCCTCTCCCGGTCCAGGTGGCCGGTGGCGATCTCGCGGACGTGACCGTGGTCTTCACCGAAGATCCTGCGTTCCATCTGCTGGTCCGGCCCTCTCTGCCGTGCAACGACGTGAAGCGTGGTGGGATGACAAAAGCCGCTCCGGAAGTTTCCGGAGCGGCTTCATTGGGGTGAGTAACGGGGATTGAACCCGCGACCTTCTGGACCACAACCAGACGCTCTGCCGACTGAGCTATACCCACCAAGTTCGCCCTGAGGCTAGCTGTCCTGCCGGTCGGAATCTCTTCCGAACTGCTGGGCAACGAGAACTATCTTACACATACTTTGAGGTCCAGTGCCAACTCGAAAGCCGCCCTTTTGCATGTGTTGTGCACCACAGTGCCTAATCAGCCGGTCTTTGCGCGACGATCCGGGCCGCGGCGGCCTTCGCCGACGCCGAATCCGGGCCCGGGGCGGGGACCATGACGGTGGCCCGGTAGTACTTCAATTCCTCGATAGAGTCGCGGATGTCGCCCAAGGCCCGGTGGTTGCCGGTCTTGGCGGGGGCCTGGAAGAACGCGCGGGGGTACCAGCGGCGGGCCAGCTCCTTGATGGTGGACACGTCCAGGATCCGGTAGTGCAGGTGTTCGGTGACCTCGGGCATGTCCCGGGAGAGGAAATTCTTATCGGTGCCCACGGAGTTTCCGGCGAGCAGTGCCTTGTTGGGCTCCGGGGCGTGGGAGCGGATGTAGTCCATAACCAGCTTCTGCGCCGCGTCCATCTCCAGGCCGGCGTCCAGCTCGGTGATCAGCCCGCTGGCTGTATGCATGTTGCGCACGAAGTCGCCCATTTGCTCCAGGGCGGCGGCGGGGGGCCTGATCACCACGTCGACCCCGTCACCCAGGATGTTGAGCTCGGAGTCCGTCACCAGGACCGCAACTTCGATCAAGGCGTCATGTTCCAGGCTCAGGCCCGTCATCTCGCAATCGATCCATACAATTTTTTCAGCTGATATAGGCACGGACCCCAATTTACCCGATTCCTTCGCGGGCGGACCGCGGCGCGGCCAGCGGGGGATCGGATCCGAAATGCACACCCGTGGCGGGGGTGCCCGTCAGGGACGGCCAAGCCTGTGGGAGGGGGTGCCTCGCCAAGTTGCGATGCTCAGTGCCTGGTGGAGCTGCCCGTGGCGCTCAGTAGCCACAGCATCACGAAGACGACCAGCAGGGTGCCGGCCAAGGCGATCGAGGCGACGGTGCTCATCCCCAGCAACGGCGAAGCAACCCCCAGCAGGACCGAAAGGAACGCACCCCAGCCCAGCAGGGAATGGTTGCGCACCGCACTGCCGACACTCTTTGCACGCCTGCCCACGGGTATTGCCTCACTTCTGTGATCGATCAATGTTCCGGCCCCCAGCCTATGCACCTTACCGCGCGCACCAACCCGTTAGCCACGCCCGGTGCGCAGCCGCGTTCAGGTGCCGGCGGCAGGGCACCGCACTTGCCCTGGCCCGCACCGCCCGACGCGCCCGTGGATGCGCTTACCGGTCCGGTGCGCCCGAACAATGTGACCTCGCGCGCACCGGGGCCCGCCTCCGGGTCAAACCCAGCGGGCGATGCTAGGATCGGACTTGATTTTTACGCGGACTTCAGCGCCCGCGGGCGCCGCCGCGACGCGACCGGACAGCCGGTGCGCAAGCCGAGAACACACCTGGTGGATCCAGCCAAGGTACGACGAATCAGGAGCGGGGCGCAGATGAAAGCGGTGCGATCCTCCGCCGGGACCACTAGCCAGGCGGGTCGCGGGCCGCACCTGTCCCCGCTGATCCAAGGCACCATCGGCTCGATCATGATCATGTTGGGATCCTTCGGTGTCGGCTGGCTCGCCAGTGTCTCCCCGCTGAACCGCTACCCGCTGCTGATCGCGATCCGCACCGACTACTGGGGCGTGGTTGCCGGAACCGTGGTGCTGACCCTGGGGTGCTGGATCCTATTCCGCGCCTGGCTGCGGCTGGGCCAGCAGCTGGCCGGCTGGCCGGAAGGCTCGCTGCGAACCGTGAAGAAGGCGGTGTGGGCCTGGAGCGTCCCGATGCTGCTGGCGCTGCCCATCTTCTCCCGCGACGTCTTCGCCTACATCGGCCAGGGTCGACTGGTGGCCGCGGGCCAGGACCCGTACGTCGATGGCATCTCCACCATGAACAACTGGTTCCAACTCGGCGCCGACATCACCTGGGCCGAGGACGAAACGCCCTACGGCCCCCTCTACCTGAACGTGGAGTTCTGGGTGAACCAGCTGGTGGGCACGAGCCCGGACCTCTCGGTGTTGATCTTCCGCCTGGTCGCGTTCACCGGGGTGATCCTGTGCATGGTCTACGTGCCGAAGATCGCGGCGCTGCACAAGGTTTCCGGTGCCAAGGCCACCTGGATCTCGGTGGCCAACCCGCTGTTCCTGATCAGCTTCGTGGCCAGCGCGCACAACGACTCGCTGATGATCGGCCTGGCGTTGGCCGGCACCTACTACGCGGCCACCCGCCGGGGCGTGCTCGGCGTGGTTCTCATTGCCGCATCCATCGGCGTCAAGCCCATCACACTGGTCCTGTTGCCGTTCATTGGCCTGCTGTGGGCAGGTCCCGACGCCGGCTGGTGGAAGAAGATCCGCTATTGGGCCTATACGCTCCTGCTTGTCTTCATCATCATGGCCGTCATCGGCTGGGCCAACGGCTACGGCTTCGGCTGGCTCAAGGTCATGCTGGGCACCGGCACCGGTGCCGTCATCTTCGCCCCCGTGGGCGCGCTCAACGCCCTGCTCTCCGGGGCGCTGTCGACCATGGGCGTGCCCAGCGACTGGCTGCTGCCGGCACTGAAGCTCATCGGCCGGCTCTCCTCCGTGGGGCTGGTGCTGCTGCTGATCTTCAAGGGCAAGCCCTCGCACCTGATCCAGCGCATGGCCCTGGCCTTCTCCGCGCTGGTGGTGCTCTCTCCAATCATCCAGCCCTGGTACATCCTGTGGCTGCTGCCCTTCTTCGCCATCACCGGCATCCGCGACGACTGGCAGCTGTTGTGGGTCTACGTCACCACCGCCTTCTTCATCGCCTTCGGCGCCGCGGACCAGCTGTTCATCTGGCAGTTCCTCTCCGACCTGGACCCGTGGGTCAAGCACCTGTCCACCGGGATTTCCTGGGCCGCGATGGCGTACCTGGCGTTCGTGGACCCGCGGACCAGGAAGCTTTTTGTCGCGACGCTGCCGACCCGGTTGGGCGGAGGCGCCGGGCCGCTGCGCACCGGGCGCAAGAAACCCGGCGCCACGGCGAACGGTCCCGGGCCACGCGAGGATCCCGGGGTGCCGAACCCGTGAGCAACCCCGCCGGGATCCCGGATTCCCCCGACCTTCGAGCCGGCCGACGCTTCGCCGGCACCACCCGCGCCCTCGAGGCGTTGCGCCAGCGCGGTTCCCGCATCCCCTTGCTGGGCCGACTGACCGGCGGCGGTGAGAACTCCCCGGACATTGCCATCGCCCAGGGCCTGCTGGCATCGATCATGGTGATGGCCGGGTCCTGGGGCGTGGGCTGGATCCCCAGCTCGCAAGAATCCCTGCTGGCCCGCTCCAAGTTCCTGCTTCCGCTGCGCGTGGAGATGCTCGGGGTCATCATCTGCACGCTGCTGCTGGCGTTGGGCTCGATGCTGCTCTTCCGCGCGTGGCTGCGGCTGCGCCAGCGCACGCAAGAACCGGGCACCGACCCGGTGGCCTCGATCACCAAGTCCATTTGGGTCTGGTCGATCCCGCTGCTCTTTTCCTTCCCGATCCTCTCCAAGGACGTTTACTCCTACCTGAGCCAGGGGAGGCTCATGCATGCAGGCCTCTCGCCCTATAGCGACTGGGTATCGCAACTGCCGGGCTGGTTCGCACAGGGATCGGACTCGCTCTGGGCCGAATCCACCTCGCCCTACGGTCCGCTCTTCATGATGTATGCGCGGTTCGTCTACTTCGTTTCCGGCGGCGTGCCCGAATACGGCGTCATGCTCATGCGCCTGGTGGCGGTTGCCGGGGTGGCGCTTTGCGCCTACGCCGTGGTGGCCCTGGCCCGACTCACCGGCCGGGATGCAGCGTGGCCGCTGTGGATCTCGGTGGCCAACCCGCTGTTCCTGCTGAACATGGTCGGCGGGGTGCACAACGACGGGCTGATGATCGGCGCCACCTTGCTGGGCTTCGTGTTGGTGGCCCGAAAACGCCACCTTGCCGGCATTCTCGCCGCCACGGCCGGCATCGCCGTCAAGCCCATCGTGGTGCTGGTGCTGCCCTTCCTGGGCCTGGCGATGATCGGGCGCGACGCGGGCGCGGGAAGCAAGTTGCGCGCCTGGGCGTACACCGGAATCGTGGCCGCCTCCGTGATGGCGCTGCTGGGCTGGGCCTCCGGGCTCTGGTTCGGCTGGATCGCCGCGATGGCAGGCGCCGGTTCGGCGGCCTTCCCCTACGCGCCGGTGGGGTTGCTGGGCATGCTCATCGGCTGGATCGGATCCTGGTTCGGCGGGGACCTGGATTTCATTGCGGGCCTCGTGTTCTCGGCCTTCCGGCTCGCCTCCCTGGCCATCGTGTTCTGGCTGGCCATCCGCCGCCCGGCCGGCCCCCCGCTGCTTTACGCCGGCTATGCCCTGGGTGCCTCAGTGGTGCTGGCGCCGATTATCCAGCCCTGGTACCTGCTGTGGCTGATCCCGTTCTTTGCACTCAGCCGGCGCTACCCGGTCAATTGGGAGCGCGCCCTGTACATCCTGTGCCTGTTGGTGATGCTTTCCGGCGTGGTGGACCAGTTGTCCGTCGGCCAGTGGTTCTCGCTGCTCTGGGTGCGTCTCTTCGCCGCGGCGATCGGCCTTGCCTACATGGGTTACCTGGTGTTCATCGACCCCAAGACCGCGTCGATCTTCGGCGCTGACCGCCGACGGCCGCTGCTTCCGGGCAAGAAATGACAGCCCCCTCCAACTCCCCGAAGTCCCACCAGAAAAGAGGCAACCGGATCGTGATGCAACCGGTCAAGAACCTGTTCAACGCCCGCGAGACCACGCGCCCGATCATCATAGGTCTGCTGGTGCTCACCGCGCTCGGCGCGTCCCTCGCCGTGCTCACCAAGCAGTGGTGCCGCATCAACGGCTGGCCCGACGCGGAGCAGCACCTGCACCTGTGCTACTCGGACTTCACCCAGCTCTTCGGAACCCGCGGGATGGCGGACAAGCTCTTCCCGTACTTCACCGGGCTGCCGGCCGAACAGGCGCTGGAATACCCGGTGCTGCTGGCCATCCTCGCCGGACTCACCGCGCTGGTGATCCCCGGCATTGGCTTCTCGCCCGAGCGCCAGCTGGCCTATTTCGACGTCAATTCCGCGGTGTCCTTCATCTGCTGGGCGGTCGTCGTGGTGGCTGTCGCCTACGCGGCGCGGCACCGCAGCCGGGACGCGATCATGGTGGCGCTTGCCCCCGGGATCATCCTCACGTCCCAGCTGAACTGGGACCTGCTGGCGGTGATGCTGGCGATGCTGGGCCTGCTGGCGTTCTCCCGGAAGCACATCGTGCTGGCCGGGGTGCTGCTGGGCCTGGGCGCAGCGGCCAAGCTGTACCCGTTCTTCCTCTTCGGGGCGATCCTGGTGCTGTGCCTGCGCAGCGGGCGCATGCGGCACTTCTGGGTCTCGCTTGTCTCCGGAGCCGTGGCCTGGCTGGCCGTCAACCTCCCGTTCATGCTCACCGCGTTCGACGAGTGGTCCCGCTTCTACACCTTCTCCGGGGACCGCCCGGCCGGCAACTCCTCGATGTGGCTCGCCTTCGTCTGGACCGGCATGGACGGCTCAACGATGTCCTACCTGTCCAACGGGCTCTTTGGCGTGGCTTGCCTGGGCATTGCCTGGCTGGGCCTCACCGCCACCCGCCGTCCGCGGATGGCACAGCTTGCGTTCCTGATCGTCGCCGCATTCCTGTTGCTGGGCAAGGTGTACTCGCCGCAGTTCGTCATGTGGCTGATCCCGCTCTACGTGCTGGCCCGTCCCAAGTGGCGCGAATTCCTGGTGTGGCAGGGAATCGAGGTGTTCCACTGGGTCTTCGTGTGGCTCTGGAGCGCCAAGTGGGTCTCCGGGCTGAAGTACTTCGGCGATTCCTGGACGATCGAGATCCTCTACGGCCTGGGCATCGTCGCGCACATGGGCATGCTCGTCTACATCTGCGTCAAGATCATCGGCGACATCCGGAACCCTGAGCGCGACGTGGTGCGGGCCGAGGGTCTCGACGATCCGCTGGCAGGACCGCTGGAAGGGCTCGAGGACCAGTTCGTGCTTGGGAGCAAGACCGCGAACAGCCGATGATGCCCGGCAACCGGCCGGCGCAATCCAGTCTGAGTCTACGCTGAACCGGCGGGATGGGATCCAGGACAACCTGGCTCTCATCCCGCTTTTGCGTACCCGGGCCCGGGCAGCCGGATTGGACTCCGGCCTCCACGCATCACCGGGTGGCCCCGGAGCCGGCACACATCAAGGCGCACGTCGGGCCGAGCGGTTATCCGGCGGGGCGGCAGGTTGGGAGCTGGAGTCCGGGAGGACACTTCCTTAACCCGGATTTCGATGGGAGGCGGTGGGCACCGGCCCGGAAAGCGCGGGGGGCGCACCCGACTACGGTGCGGCCCCCGCCAGGAGTCCCTGGCTGAAACGGTCGCTAGCGACCCAGGTAGTCCGAGCAGACGGGTGCCACGGGGATGTCGCGGTGCAACACCAGCAGCCCTTCGTCGAGCGGAGCCACTTCCTCGAATCCCAGGGCGTGCGCGCGTTCCAGTGCCTGCGGCGGGTTCAACGGATCCCAGCCGCCGAGTTCCTGCTCGTTGAAGTCGATGATCATCCAGTTGGAGAGCCCGGTGCCGATGTCCCCGTGCATGCCCACATAGGTGCGGGTGGTCAGGTGCGGCACCAGCGTGTCGGCTGCTTCGACGCAGGCCCCGTCGGGAATCATCGCCACGGCGCGTTCCTTGGCGGCGACCAGCGTGCCCGGTGCCCAGTTGGCGCCGGTGAGCGTGCGACCCAGCGGGAACACCGAATGGAAGAACAACGTGCCGATCAGCGCGAAGGCCAGCAGGAAGGTCGGTGCAATGACCCGGATCTTTTTCCAGCCGAAGCGCTCCATGAGCTTGCCCAGCACGTGCACGGCGGAGAGGATCAGGATCGGGGCCATGATGGCGTCGTATTGGTACACCGGCGCCCAGGTGTTCAGGCGGTCGTTGAACAGCCGGCTCAGCAGCATCGGCGCGCCCAGGATGACGTACGGGGAGGCCAGCGGCAGCAGCGCCAGCGGCAGGAAGCTCAGCAACCACAGCGCGACCTTGAGCTCGTGGTCGAACAGGATGGCGATCGACTGGAACGGGTGGGTCAGCAGGAAGAGGATCGCCGCCCCGGCGCTGGCGCCCAGCGCGGTGTACTGCCAGTAGGTGAATTCACCGGCCGGGGAGAAGAGCGGGATCAGGTAGCTGGTGACCACCACGTAGCCGCCCAGGCCCGCGACCGCCAGCAGCGCGGCCTTGGCCCACTGCTTGTGGAAGAGCATGACGATGCCGACGGCCACGATGGTGATGCCCATGTCCTCGCGCACCAGCAGCAGCACGGCGGACAGGCCCACAACCAGCCAGTGGCGGGAGCGGTCGAAGGCCCAGATGATCCATGCCATGACCGGCACGCCGAACGCGACCTCGTGGAATTCCCAGTTCACGATCGCCTGGAACGGCCACCACAGCAGCATCGCCGAGGCGGTGAGCAGGGCGCCGAGGTGCCCGAAGCGCGGCCTGGTGAACAGGTAGACGGGGATCGCGGTGGAAATGAGCAGCAGCGTCAGCACGATGCCCAGCATCCGCGGGTCGTTCCAGATCCAGTAGAACGGTGCCAGCAGCACCAGGATCGGGTGGAAGTGGTCGCCCAGCAGGTTGAAGTCCACGCCCTTGATCGGCACGATCGGTGCCTTGAACATGGCGTATTGCCGGGCCGCCTGGTCGAAGATGCCCAGGTCGTAGCCGCGGGATTCGAAGTTGGCAAAACGCAGGAAGGAGTGCGCAACGTACAACACCCCCGCGAGGACCATTGCCGCTCCCAGTTGCAGTTTCTGGGCGCGGCTCACGGGAGCGGGGGTGTTGTTGGGCATGGACTCGAGTTTATCCGCAAGTCGCTGCGTGGACGATTCGATGGTGTTACTTGGCGGGAGCCAGACCCGTGCGGGCCATCGCGTCGGCGTATGCCGCGTAGATTTCCTCAAGGTGGGCTTGCTGGCGTTCCGGGGAGCCGGCAAAGGCGCGCCCGTCCAGCGACTTGACCTTGTAGGTCTTGAATCCGCGACGCCACAGCAGCGGGTTCTGGGTCTTGACCAGCTGCTCGGAGAGGCGGTGTGCCTCGGTGCCGTGGGCGATCAGGACAGATGCGCGCGGCACGACCTTCAGCAGGCGAAGCAGTGGCTTGAGGCCCGAGGTGATCTGCGGCGGGGTGAACTTGCCGTTGGCCTCGCCCGGGGTGTGCCACGGGTGCACGTTCCACGGCAGGATGAACTCGGGACGCAGCCCCAGCTGCCACTGCATGCCCAGCATGCGGGTCGCCGCTTCCTGCGAGCCGGCGTCGATGAAGCCACCCTCATGGGCGGTGCCGATGTTGGAGAACAGCGAGATGATCCGGGCTTCCTCGATGTTGTGCATCGGGTCCACGTAGGAAACGGAGGTGGCGGGTCGAAGCGCGCGGGTCTCGTCCAGAAGACGGTTTACGGGTTCGATCTGCTCCTCGTAGCGGCGTTCCATGAGGGAGTGTTCGACGTGGTCCGGGGCAATGGCTGTCATGAAGGTGAGGTTCTCCTGCTGGTGGTACGGAGACATGGGGCGTCGTTGCGGGCGCGCGTGATCCAATGAGGAGACACACGTCCATAACCATGTCAATGCTGCTAGAGCGGGGGGAGTGGGATCGAAGTGGTTCCGGTGGCTGTCATGCCCCAAGGTGAACGCAGGGTTGATCCACGCTTAACAATAGCCGCTCGCGGGCCGTTTGGGCAGGCTCGGCCGCCACGAGCCGATGGTGATGATTGGCACAGATCCCGCATCGGGGCGCACAATCGGTGGGCTTACTTGGTGCTTTCTTCTTGGCCCGCAGCCTTGGCCGGGTGATTCACCATGGGCCGGACCCGGGGCTGCGCGGTCGGACGGCGCGGGTGCAAGCACATAGGATTGACCGTGGTCAGCCACTGGGGGGAACATGCCGTGGCATGTCCGGAGGGCCACCGTTAGCGCATCACCAGACCCACGATCGATTGAGGCATCCAGCCAAATGAATGAAAAGATCCCGAACGAGCCGCACAAGGCCGTCTTGCGCACCGCGGTGGCTGCGACCGTCGTGATCGCCGTCGGCGCATTCGTATTGTCCTTCGCCGCCCTGACCGACCTTGCCCAGCGCTCGGGCATCGACGAAAACCTGGCCTGGATCTGGCCGGTCATCGTTGACGGCATGATCGTGGCCTCCACGGTGGCCATCGTTGCGCTTAACGGCCACGACCGCCGCGCCATGATCTACCCTTGGACGCTGCTCTTCTTCGGCGCCTTCGTCTCCACGGCCGCGAACTCCGTGCACGCGATCCTGACCGTCGGCGCCATGCAGTCCGACATCCCGCCGGTGGTTTCCGCGCTGGTGGCGGCCATGCCGCCGGTCGTCCTGTTGGCGATCACCCACCTCACAGTGCACATGTACCAGAAGAAGGCCGAAGCCGCCGAGCGACGCGCCATTGCGGCATACGACGAGGAGGCTGTCGAGGCCGAGAAGTACGGGCTGGCCTACGACGACGGCTTCCAGGCTGCGATGAGCGACGCACAGGCAGCCGAGGCCGAACGCCTGGTTGCGGCCAAGGAGCAACTGGCCGAAGCCACCGCACGGGCCCGGGCCGAGGGTCGCGCCGACGCCGGCAAGAGCGCCCCGGGCGCAAAACCGGCCGCGGCCCCGTCCGCCGGAGCGAAGAACCCGGCCGCCGCTGCTTCCAACGCCGCCAGGGCCTTCCCTTCGGGCAAGGCCCAGGCCATGGACGCCAACGGCCCCTCGCCGCTCTACGACGAGGTTGCCCAATCGCTGGACGCCAAGAGCTAGGCACCTGCGCCCGCGCGCCGAAGCCCGCGGACCGTTGTTCCGGGGAGTTGTCCCCGCTTCAGCGGGCCGCGGGCTTTTCCATGCCCTCCCGCAAGGGCTACAAACTTTGCGTCCGCTGCCGCGCCGCCACAAATGACGGGAAGCGGCAGTTGATAAGCTGATCCATGAGCACCCCCGACCAGCCGTTTTTGTAGGAGGCATGTGTGGGCACCCCCTGGGAAACCCTTGATGATTCGTTGCGCGACCAGGTTCGGGGCAGCGTTGAGCGGTATGCCGCTGCCCGCCCGATGCTGGAACATGTCGCCGAGGCCATGCGCACCCGCATCGAGTCCCTCTTTGACGAAACCGAGAACACCCCGCTGTTCGTCGTCAGCCGGGTCAAGACCGTCGAGTCCTTCCGTGACAAGGCCTCCCGCATGTTGGTGGGGGAGGAGGGGGAAACCCCCGCGCTGGAGTTCCCCAGTCCGCTGCGCGAGATCCACGACTTGGTGGGAGTGCGGGTGATCGTGAAGCTGCCGCATGAGATCCGCGAAGCGGCGAACCTGATCAAGCGCCGCCGCTCCGACTTCGACTGCCGCTCCGACCGGGAGAAGGACATCGGCTCGGTGGAGTCGGGAACCTACGGCTATTCCTCCCGCCACCTGATTCTCAAGACCCGCGGCGAGGAGGTCGTACGCGACTTCCAGGCGAAGCTCGGCGGGGACACCAAGATCACCGGCAACTTCGTCTTCGAGGTGCAGATCCGCACGATCCTTTCCCACGCGTGGAGCGAGATCGAACACGACATCCGCTTCAAGAACGCCGAGCCCCGCGCCTGGAGCCCGCACATCGACCGGCAGTTCACCGCCACCGCCGCGATGCTCGAGGCGGTGGAAGACCAGTTCTCCGAACTGCACGAGCGCTTCGAGACGGTCACCGGTTTCTGGGACGCCGAGGGCGAAGGCGCCGTTCCGTTGGCTGCCGGTCGCATCCAGTTCATCTGGCAGACGCTGCTGCCACACGTGGACCGCAAGTCCGACGACGACTGGGGCTGGGCCGCGGAATTGCTCGCCGCCCACGGGCTTTCCCGGACCCGCGAATTTGCCGCGCTGCTCCAACCCAACGTCATCACCTCGGTGCGTGCGGCCCTTGACCACCGCTATTCGCCGGGACCGGACCGACTCCTCGACGACGTACTGCTGTGGCACTTCGGAACGACCCACATCGAGGCCACCAGCGGAGGGGATGCGCACCGGGCCGATTCACTGCGCCGCCGCCTGGTGCAGATGGACGCCTACCGGATCAAGCAGGCCCAGAACACTGCCGTGCCGGCGCCCGCCGCCGGATTGCTGGCCTCCGCGGCGCGACCAGCGTTGGACGAATCCCAGGCCGAGGCGAAGGCCGATTCGAAGCCCGAATCCAAGGCTGCGCCCAGGTCCGGTGGCGCCAAGGCCGACCAGCAACCTGCCAAGGGCAACGCCAAGTCCTGAGCACTTCAGATCCCGACGGCACCGCACATCGTGTGCCGTCGGGGGCTCAAATGCGCCGGATGCGGGCCCCCGGCGTGGATCCGGCGTGAGATTGAACGCATCATCACGCCAAAGGGCTTGCCACCCGCGTAGACTGGGTAGGTTGCCCAGCAGGGCCCCAAAACTTTACCGAAAGGTCTCACTGTGATTTCCGTTGCCGATTTGGAGCTGCGCGCCGGCGCACGCCTTCTCATGGAGGGCGTCTCGTTCCGCATCGACAAGGGCGACAAGATCGGCCTCGTCGGGCGAAACGGTGCCGGCAAGACGACGATGACGCGCGTGCTGGCCGGGGAGTCGCTGCCCGCCGGCGGCGCCGTCACCACCACGGGATCCATCGGCTACCTGCCGCAGGACCCGCGGACCCCCAACATGGAGCAGCTGGCCCGCGACCGCATCCTCTCGGCCCGTGGCCTGGACATCATCGTCGGCAAGCTCAAGAAGTGCCAGGACGACATGGCCTCCGAGGACGAGGCCGTTGCTGCCAAGGCCATGCGCCAGTACGACCGCATCGAGGCCGAGTTCATTGCCGGCGGCGGCTACGCCGCTGAGTCCGAGGCCGCTGCGATCTCCAACAACCTGGCCCTGCCCGACCGCCTGCTCAACCAGCCGCTGTCCACCCTTTCCGGTGGCCAGCGCCGACGCGTCGAATTGGCCCGGATCCTCTACGCGGACGCCGAGACGCTGCTGCTCGATGAGCCCACCAACCACCTTGACGCTGACTCCGTCACCTGGCTGCGCGGCTTCCTGGCCAACCACCAGGGCGGCCTGCTGGTGATCTCGCACGACACCTCGCTGCTTGAGGCCACGGTTAACAAGGTCATCCACCTGGATGCCAACCGCGCCACCATGGACGTCTACAACCTGGGCTGGAAGCGCTACCTGGCCCAGCGCGAGACCGATGAGCGGGCCCGCAAGCGCGAGCGCGCCAACACCGAGAAGAAGGCCACCACGCTGCTCGCGCAGGCCAACAAGATGAAGGCACGTGCCTCGGGGGCCTCCGCCGCGCAGTCCATGCTCAAGCGCGTGGACCGGCTCATGGGCGGGCTGGACGACGTCCGCGTCGCCGACCGCGTCGCGGCCCTGCGCTTCCCGGATCCGGCACCCTGCGGCAAGACCCCGCTGATGGCCGAGGGCCTGTCGAAGTCCTACGGTTCGCTGGAGATCTTCACCGATGTCTCCCTGGCCATCGACCGCGGCTCCAAGGTCGTCATCCTGGGCCTGAACGGCGCCGGCAAGACCACGCTGCTGCGCATGCTCGCCGGCGTCTCCAACCCCGACACCGGCGACCTGATCCCGGGCCACGGCCTGAAGATCGGCTACTTCGCCCAGGAGCACGACACGCTGGATGTGGACCGCTCGGTGCTCGAGAACATGCGTTCGGCAGCCCCGAGCCACATGGGAGATGCGGAAGTCCGCGGCATCCTGGGTTCCTTCATGTTCTCCGGCGACGACGTTTCCAAGCCTGCGGGCGTGCTCTCCGGCGGCGAGAAGACCCGCCTGGCCCTGGCCACCATCGTGGCCTCCAGCGCGAACGTGCTGCTGCTCGATGAGCCCACCAACAACCTGGACCCGGCCTCGCGCGCCGAGATCCTCTCGGCACTGTCCAACTTCACCGGCGCCGTGGTCATGGTCTCGCACGACGAGGGCGCGGTTGCAGCGTTGAACCCCGACCGTGTGGTGCTGCTGCCCGACGGCGACGAGGACCTCTGGAACGATTCCTACCTAGAACTGGTCACCCTGGCCTAGTCAGGATTCGGCCCGCCTTCCCCGCCCCTGCCAACGGCAGCCATCGGGAGGGCGGGCTTTTTCATGTCCGCAGCCGGGGGAGCGATGCCGCCGACAGTGCCCGAAGCGCATCGATCCCGCCCCCTTGCGCGCGGTGCCGGGCAGGAGGTAGCTTCGGCGTACCGGACCCGTTCCATCGCGCTGGTCTGCTGCCACCCCCCTGTACGCCACAGGACGGAACCATGGACCCCACCGCCTGGACAATCGACCCCGCTGCAGGCCCGGCCGAGCTGGTCGCGGCCTCCGACCTGTTCGATTTCCCGGTCAGCGAGCACGGTGCCACGGAGTTCCTGGCCATGCCGGGTCACCGGCTGCTGCTGGCAAGAACCGCTGACGGAACCGCCGTCGGCTTCGTTTCCGGCGTCGTGATGCGCCATCCCGACAAGGAACCGGAAATGTTCGTTTACGAGCTGGGTGTCGCGGAGAGCCACAGGCGCCGTGGCATCGCCTCCGCACTGTTGCGCGCACTGGCACTTGAAGCCTTGGCGCTTGGTTGCACGGGGATGTGGACCGGGACCGAAAGGGGGAATGTCGCTGCCCTGGCGACCTATGGTTCCCTGGGTGCCACGGTGGATGACGAATCGGTGTTCATCGAATGGGCAGCGTTGGCAGAGGCATTCGCCCCGGGAACGACGCCTTTCAGCGCGTAGGGCCGGCGGCGTGGGGCTAGGAGCGGGGGCCCGCTACCCCAGCGTCCCGTGCGGCGGCGGCCTTGCGTTCCAGCTCATCGAGGTAGGCATCCTCGGTGGCCTCGTCCGTGGGGCTGCCGTCGCGGCGGACAAGCTTCTTGGGCTTTCTGCGCAGCCGGTGCGCCTGGTGCAGCACCGGTTCCTCGCCACGCAGCGCGGCCGCCGCCCGCTCCTCGCGGTCCTCGCGGTTGATCCTGGCCTGCTGCTTGGCCGCATAGCCGAAACCGATGAACACCAGCACGCCGAAGGCGAACCACTGGAAGGAATAGGACAGGTGCGGTCCCTCGTCTTCCTCGGGGCGCTGCAGCTGGGTGGGTGCCGCGGCCGGAGCCGGGTCCTCCAGGTACATCAGTCCGTAGCTGCCGGTGGCCACGGGGTATCCCAGTTGCCGCTCGTAGGTGGCCAGGTCCACCGAGGCCAGCTGCCCCTCGGGTGCCCCGCGGTCCAGCGTCGGCTCTCCGGCCTTGAGCCGGACCTCGACATCCACGGTTCCCGATGGCGGCGCGGGGATGGCGTCCGGGCGCCCGGAGTTGTCATTGCCGATGGGCAGGAAACCGCGGTCAACGATTACGGTGGTTCCCTCCAGGGTGCGGAAGGGGACCAACACCTCGTAGCCGGGGCGGGATCCTGAGATGCGGTTGCGCACCACCACCTGGTCATCGGCCAGGTAGCTGCCGCGCAGGGCGACGGGCGTCCATTTGCCGTCGCTGGGCAGTTCCTCGAAGAGACCCTGAGCCTGGGCGAACGGGATCGGCTCGGCGTCGTAGTTCAGCTTCACATGGGAGATTTCGGTCAGGGCGCCTTCACGGCGGTCCATCTGCCATTTGCCCAGGAATGTGAAGGTGGTGGCGAACAGGCACACGAGCAGCAGCCAGCCAATCCAGCGGGTGCTTGCCAGGAATCGATACACGCTTCTTCATTCTCCTTGGGTGCTCGAGCCGGGCGCGGCGTCTTCGAGCGGCAGCCGCTGCTTGAAGAGCAGGCGCTCGGTGAGGTAGTTTTCGAGCCAGTCGGCATGATCGACACAGGCCAACCAGGTTTTCCGTCGCTCCGGAGTGTGGATCTTCGGGTTGTTCCACAGCAATGCCACGGTGGCGTCGGCACGGCATCCCTTGCGCGAACATTTCGGGGGCCCGGTGGGGCCCTGGGGCAGGCTGGCGCCCCCTCCGAGTGAATCAAAGATACTCATGCAGTGCCCCCGTGTCGGTGATGGCCGGCCGCGGGCTGGCCCGGTTCGGTGGACTGGTCCGCTTCTTCCACAAAGCTCCCGTCGATGGTGGTGGGCGCTTCCTGCGGGTAGGGCGCGTCGACAGCCGCCCAGTAGGCGTCCGACCCATCAGGCTGAGCGCTTCCGGAAGCATCGTCCTTGGCTGCGCGCTCTGTAACGGTTTCGCCGAACTCGTCGAACTCGTAGCTTTCACCGGCAGTCCAGGGGCGGGCAGGGGCCGCCTCGGTCGTGGGTTCGCCGGAGGGCGTTGGATGGGTCTGGTCGTTCCCGGTGTCCGGTGCCGCGGTGCCGGACGCAAGCTGGCGCGGGTCATCGCCCGCGAAGTATTCGGCTGCCGGCTGGCGCTTGGTCACGTCCGCACCGCCGTTGGCGATGACGACGGCGACGTAGGGCAAGACGATGGCGGCGGCGAGGAAGGTCCACTGCAGCCACCCGTGCACGAAGAAGGCAGCAATGAAGCAGGCCAGGCGCACGGACATCGAGATCGTGTACTTGAGCACGCGGGAGTGCTGTTCCACGGTGTGGGACTCTTGCGCCTCGGTGATCCGATGGACCGGTTGGCCCTGGTCATGGTGGTGATGGCTGTTATGTGGCTCGCTCATGGTTCTTCCGTCGATCCGTTAAGCACCATTGTCTCACCGACTTGCGCCGCCTTACGAATCCTTGCCTTGCCCCCGAGGGTAAACTCCGTGCGGGGCCCGACCGGGGGCCGCACTTCAGGGGGGTGTCCCCTTGCCGTGCAATGGTTTTCCGATTCTGGCTCACCGGTTCAGTACACACCGGTCACTTGAAGATGACTCGCTGAACAGCGGGTACAGGACGGGGTTGGCAAGGCTCCGGCTAGAATTGGATGCGCATACCCCCTGCCCACCCCAGAACTTCTTTATGGAGGACCCATGTCCGAAACCCCCACCGGCCGCAGCGTGCTGGTCACCGGAGGCAACCGCGGAATTGGCCTGGCCATCGCCCGCGCCTTCGAAGCCAACGGCGACAAGGTCGCCATCACCTACCGCAGCGGGGAGGTCCCCGAGGGGTTGCTGGGCGTTCAGGCCGATGTCACCGACACCGCCTCCATCGATGCAGCGTTCACCGAGGTTGAAGCGGCCCACGGGCCGGTAGAGGTGCTGGTTGCCAATGCCGGTGTCACGCGCGACATGCTCCTGTTGCGCATGAACGAGGACGATTTTACCTCCGTGATCGACACCAACCTCACCGGTGCGTTCCGCGTCATCAAGCGCGCCTCCAAGGGCATGATCAAGATGCGCAAGGGCCGCGTGGTCCTGATTTCCTCGGTCGTCGGCCTCTACGGTTCCCCGGGCCAGATCAACTACGCCGCCTCCAAGTCGGGCCTGGTGGGCATCGCCCGCTCGCTGACCCGCGAATTGGGGTCGCGCGGCATCACTGCCAACGTCGTGGCACCTGGCTTCATCAACACCGACATGACTGCCGCGTTGCCCGAGGCCACGCAGAAGGGTTACCTGGCTTCCATCCCGGCCAACCGCTTCGCAGAGCCCGAGGAAGTGGCTAACGTCGTGCGCTGGATCGCCAGCGACGAAGCTGCGTACATCTCCGGAGCCGTTATCCCCGTCGATGGCGGACTGGGCATGGGCCACTAGCACCATCCAGCATGACCCCTTCCCGCTCCGGTGAGGGGGGAGGGCTC
>NZ_JBIXLM010000060.1:0-17516 GCF_045798545.1 Paeniglutamicibacter sp. ORCA_105
GGGAGCCCTGGCCGCTCTTGATGCCGGCGAGATCCACGCCGGCGACGTCGTGGTCATCCGCTACGAGGGACCCAAGGGCGGCCCGGGTATGCGCGAGATGCTTGCGATCACCGGCGCCATCAAGGGCGCCGGCCTGGGCAAGGACGTCCTGCTGCTCACCGACGGCCGCTTCTCCGGCGGCACCACCGGCCTGTGCATCGGCCACGTGGCACCCGAGGCTGTTGACGGCGGTCCGATCGCCTTCGTCAAGGACGGCGACAAGATCCGCGTTGACATCGCTGCCCGCTCCTTCGACCTGTTGGTCGAGCCGGCGGAGCTCGAGGAGCGCAAGATCGGCTGGGAGCCGCTTCCTGCCAAGTTCACCACCGGTGTGCTGGCCAAGTACGCCAAGCTGGTCAAGTCCGCTTCGACCGGAGCATACTGTGGCTAGGAAATAGCCTGAACCGAAGGGCGGGCGCCACCAAGGCGTCCACCCTTCGGACAACAATCTCAAATAGTGAGATTGTGGGCGTGGGCGTTTGACTCTGGCTTTGGCGGCGACCAAACTGGACACATGCATATCCGCACCGAAGTACTACTAGTTATCAAGCGCTGAGCTTGGGCCCCTCCGGAACATGGAGGGCTTCGGTGACGCGCAAACCCCATTCGCCGCAAGGTGCCTTTGGGGTTTTTTTATGTGCAGGGTTAGAAGAGATAGAGAAGGATATATCCCCATGAGTAACGGAACCACCGCCAGCCCCTCGCTGCCGGCCAAACCCGCCAACCGTAGCAAGGATGCCGCTGTCTCTTCCGTTGTGGAAGCATCGAGCCTGGTCCAAGGCCCGAACAACATCATTGCTCCCACCGAGATGCTTGGCTCACAAGCCATTGTTCGCTCACTGGAAGAATTGGGCGTCAAGGACGTCTTCGGGTTGCCGGGCGGGGCCATCATGCCCACCTACGACTCGCTCATGGACTCGACCAAGATCAACCACATCCTGGTCCGCCACGAACAGGGCTCGGGCCACGCGGCCCAGGGCTACGCCATGGTCACCGGCGAAGTCGGGGTGTGCATTGCCACCTCCGGCCCCGGGGCCACCAACCTGGTCACCGCCATTGCCGACGCGCACATGGACTCGGTCCCCATGGTTGCCATCACCGGCCAGGTGCACAGCGCCTTCATCGGCTCCGACGCATTCCAGGAAGCCGACATCGTGGGCATCACCATGCCCATCACGAAGCACTCCTTCCTGGTCACCAAGGCCGAGGACATCCCGCGGGTCCTGGCTTCGGCGTTCCACGTCGCCGCCACGGGCCGTCCCGGCCCGGTGCTGGTGGACATCACCAAGGACGCCCAGCAGTCCTTGATGCAGTTCTCCTGGCCGCCGAAGATCGATCTTCCCGGCTACAAGACCGTGGTGCGCGGGCACAACAAGCAGGTCCGCGAGGCGGCCAAGCTGATCGCCGCCTCCTCCCGCCCGGTCTTCTACGTCGGCGGCGGCGTCATCAAGGGACACGCCTCGGCGGAGCTCAAGGAATTTGCCGAGCTGGTCGGCGCCCCGGTGGTCACCACCCTGCAGGCCCGCGGAGCCTTCCCGGATTCCCACGAGCTGCATGTGGGCATGCCCGGCATGCACGGCTCGGTTTCCGCGGTCACCGCGCTGCAGCAGTCGGACCTCTTGATCACCCTGGGTGCCCGCTTCGATGACCGCGTCACCGGGGTGCTGCACACCTTTGCCCCCAACGCCAAGGTCATCCACGCTGACATCGACCCGGCGGAGATCTCCAAGAACCGCACGGCGGACATCCCGATCGTCGGTTCGGTCAAGGAGATCATCCCGGAACTCACCGAGGCCTGCCGTACGCTCTTCGCCGATGCCGGCGCCCCGGACCTGTCGGCCTGGTGGAACACCATCGGCCGACTGCGCGAGACCTACCCGATCGGCTTCACCGAAACCAACGACGGTCTCTCGGCGCCGCAGAACGTGATCCAGCGCATCGGCGAACTGACCGGCCCGGAGGCCGTGTACGTCGCAGGCGTGGGACAGCACCAGATGTGGGCGGCGCAGTTCATCAGGTACGAGCGCCCGCATTCCTGGCTGAACTCCGGGGGCCTGGGCACCATGGGCTACTCCGTTCCGGCGGCCATGGGTGCGAAGGTCGGCAACCCCGACCGCGTGGTCTGGGCCATTGACGGCGACGGCTGCTTCCAGATGACCAACCAGGAACTGGCGACCTGCGTCATCAACAACATCCCGATCAAGGTCGCGATCATCAACAACTCGTCGCTGGGCATGGTCCGCCAGTGGCAGACCCTGTTCTACGATTCCCGCTACTCCAACACCGACCTGAACACCGGCCACGGCACCGCGCGAGTCCCGGACTTCGTCAAGCTCGCCGACGCCTATGGTTGCGTGGGGCTGCGTTGCGAACGCGACGAGGACATCGACGCGACCATCAAGCAGGCATTGGAAATCAATGACCGCCCGGTGATCATCGACTTCGTGGTCTCCCGCGATTCCATGGTCTGGCCCATGGTGCCCTCCGGCGTGAGCAACGACCAGATCCAGATTGCTCGCGGCATGACGCCCGAGTGGGAAGAAGAGGACTAGAAACCCATGGCACGTCACACTCTTTCCGTGCTCGTCGAGGACGTACCGGGCGTGTTGACCCGCGTGGCAAGTCTTTTTGCGCGCCGCGCGTTCAACATCCACTCGCTGGCAGTGGGCCCCACGGAGATCAAGGGAATTTCCCGGATCACCGTGGTCGTCGACGCCGAAGGCGACCTGCTCGAGCAGGTCACCAAGCAACTCAACAAACTCATCAACGTCATCAAGATCGTTGAGCTGATGCCCGAGGCTTCGGTGCAGCGTGACCATATCCTGGTCAAGGTGCGCGCCGATGCGGCCACCCGACTGCAGGTTACCCAGGCCGCAGACCTCTTCCGTGCCTCCGTGGTGGACGTGTCCACCGATTCACTCATCATTGAGGCCACCGGCAACGCCGAAAAGATCAACGCACTGCTCGCTGTGCTTGAACCGTTCGGCATCCGCGAGATCGTCCAGGCGGGCACCCTTGCCGTCGGACGCGGCTCCAAATCGATGTCGGACCGCGCCCTGCGTTCCGTCTCTGCCTAAAACGCAATAATCTTCACACTGATACCAAGGAGAAACCACAGTGACTGAAATGTTCTACGACGATGATGCAGACCTTTCGATCATCCAGGGACGCACCGTCGCCATCATCGGCTATGGTTCCCAGGGCCACGCCCACGCACTGAACCTCCGCGACTCCGGCGTTGACGTCCGCGTCGGCCTGAAGGCCGGCTCCAAGTCGATCGCCAAGGCCGAGGCCGAGGGCCTGCGCGTGGTCTCCGTTGCCGAGGCAGCAGCCGAAGCCGACGTCATCATGATCCTCACCCCGGACCAGGTCCAGCGCTTCGTCTACGCCGAGGAAATCGCACCGAACCTGCAGGCCGGCAACGCCCTGTTCTTCGGCCACGGCTTCAACATCCGCTACGGCTACATCGCACCGCCGGCAGACGTCGACGTCGCCCTGGTTGCCCCGAAGGCACCGGGACACACCGTGCGCCGCGAGTTCGAAGCCGGCCGTGGCATCCCGGACCTGATCGCCGTCGAGCAGGACTTCACCGGCGGCGCCAAGGAACTGGCACTGTCCTACGCCAAGGCCATCGGCGGCACCCGCGCCGGCGTCATCGAGACCACCTTCACCGAAGAGACCGAGACCGACCTCTTCGGCGAGCAGGCTGTCCTCTGCGGTGGCGCATCGCAGCTGGTCCAGTACGGCTTCGAGACCCTGACCGAAGCCGGCTACAAGCCGGAAATCGCCTACTTCGAGGTCCTGCACGAGCTCAAGCTCATTGTTGACCTGATGTGGGAAGGTGGCATTGCCAAGCAGCGCTGGAGCGTTTCCGACACCGCCGAGTACGGCGACTACGTTTCGGGCCCGCGCGTGATCACCCCGGAGGTCAAGGAGAACATGAAGGCCGTTCTCGCCGACATCCAGACCGGTGCCTTCGCCAAGCGCTTCATCGATGACCAGGATGCCGGAGCACCGGAGTTCCTGGAACTGCGCGCCAAGGGCGAGGCCCACCCGATCGAGGCCACCGGCCGCGAACTGCGTAACCTCTTCTCCTGGAAGACCACCGATGACTACACCGAAGGTTCCGTCGCCCGCTAAGGCACGCCGAACCCCCCTTTGGTGACAGCGGCTTCGCGCCGCTGGGTGACCGCATGATGATGCCCGTCCCGACTTTCGTCGGGGCGGGCATTGTCATGTGTCGGATGGATGGCAGGGCGGCAAGTTCCAAGAGTGACTTAGGGGGGAAATTTCGGCACGAATGTCGGCACCGGATCCATCATCGTGCGCCGGCGAGTTGGGTCAACGACATTCGCATACTCCGACGCTGACCTGTCCTTACCCGGTGCCTATGCCATCGACACTGGGCGTCCTCTGGTTTCCGGGGCGCATCACGTCCGGGGGCTGCCGGGAGCGTTTGCCGATTCCGCACTCGATGGTTGGGCCGGCGGCGGTGCCTATCAACTCCGGAGTGTTTCGGGCTGCACGGAATACGGCGACTACGCCTAGATTGCCTTGCCAGGGTTCAGGATTCCCTTTGGGTCGAACACGTTGCGGATGGCGTGCTGCAGCTCAAGCGACACGTCGCCAAGTTCCTCCTGGAGCCAATCGCGCTTGAGCAGGCCGACCCCGTGCTCACCGGTGAGCGTTCCGCCCAGTCGCTTGGCCAGATGGAACATTTCCGCCAGCGCTGCCTTGGCCGGGCCCTCGGTGATTGATTCCCCGGGTTCCACAACGATCATGGGATGGAGGTTTCCGTCTGCCGCGTGGGCCACGTTGAAGATCCGTACCCCGGTGGTCCGGGAGATCTCCGCCAGGCCGGCGAACACGTCCGCGAGCCTGTTGCGCGGAACGCCGATGTCGCAGATGGAAACCCGTCCCAGCCTCTCGAGCGAGGGGATGGCCTGTCGGCGTGCGGCCACCAGGGCCGCCGCCGTTTCGGCGTCGGCCGCCTTTTCGATGTGGGTGGCGAAGGGCTCGATGGCCCTGATCAGCACGTCCTGCTCGAGGAAGGCGCCGTAGCCATCGGTCTGTGCCAGCAGGAAGGCACCGCCCTTGGCCCGGTGGTTGCTTCCCTGGACTGCGTCCACGGCTTCGAGCGTGGGACCGTCCATGAGTTCGAGCACGGAGGGCTGGATCCGTGCCGCGATGATCGCCGAGGCCGCCTGGGCCGCGGCGTCGACATCGGCGAAGTAGGCGGCGACCGTGGCGGTGTGGATGGGAGCGGGACGCAGCCGCAAGGTCGCCTCGACGACGATGCCCAGGGTTCCTTCGGAACCGATCATCAAGGCGTTGAGGTCATATCCGGTCACGCCCTTGATGGTGTTCCTGCCGGTGACCAGGATCCGGCCATCGGGCAGGACCACCCGAAGGGAGAGCACCGATTCGCGCGTCACGCCATACTTGGCACACCACATGCCCCCGGCGTTGGTCGCGATGTTCCCGCCAATGGAGCAGATGGCGGTGCTGGCCGGATCCGGGGCGTAGAACAACCCGTGGGCGGCGGCCGCGGCGTTTACCTCGGCATTGAGGACACCCGGTTCGACGACGTCCAACTGCTCCACCGGGTCAAGATGAAGGATCCGGTTCATCCTGGACAAGTCGAGCACGACTTCCCCCGCCCGCGCCGATGCCCCGGCGGCCAGTCCGGTGCCGGCACCCCGCGGAACGACGGGCACGCGGTGTGCGGTGGCCAGCCTCATGGTGTTCACGACCTCCTCCGCGCTCGTTGCGTAGACGACGCCATCGGGAAGGGTCGGCGGGAGGTACCCCGAACGGTCGGTGCTCACCCGGACGCGCTCGGCCTCCTCGGTCGAGGAATGGGCGCTGGCGTTGAGCAGGATCCCGGACGCCGTGAAACCTTTGGTGGTGTTCATATGTGTGGAGAAACCTCGCTGTTTCTGGTGTCGATGTCGGGATCGGGGGGTGTGCCCCGTCGCTACTGGATATCAGGCAACGGGGGGAGTGCGGATCATGGCGAGGGGCGCATGGGCCGGAACGGGTAAAGGCGGATTTTCGATGTGCTGAACGGAGCCCATTGCCCGACCGTTGCTTTGGGGGCGAGGTTGATTTGGCGCTGTTCCGGGTGCCAATCCCCTCTCGGTTGAGAAGGAATTCCGGTGGAGGGGTAGAAGTTTGCCTGTCGGTCTGACCATACTCACGTAGCGGTCCGACCCTAGTCAAGGATGTTTCGCCTGCGGGTTTTCCATTTGCCGACGTCAGACACCGGAATTTCATGCAGCGACGGAGAATCCCCGGGTCGAGGGGGAGAGCATTCCTTGATGCCTGTTCGTGCGGTCGGCCCACGAGGAGAGTGCCTGAGCGCACTCCTGAAACCGCTCGGGAAACGGTGCCTTGCCCCGGCCAAGCGCCTGTTCGGCCGGTGAAGGCGCAGCATCCGGGGAAGGCTATAAGGCGCGGTGGAGCTGCTGGCACTGTGCGCGAACTAAGAGCGACGCTCCATCCCGAGGCTGCCCCCGGTGCTCCCCGGCGCGTTGTGGCCCTCGGGGTCGAACCTCAAGCTGCCTGCACGTACGCGAAAGGGCCAGACGGGGAGCGCGGATTTTGGTCCAGTCGGGACGACGGACCAAAACCTACATTTTTGCGCGGTGCAGTGGCACGCGCCGGTAATTTTGCTCCGTTGAGTCCTCGCTGCGCCACGATATTTCCAGAAAGGGTGGGGCGGTTGCCCAACCGACGTCGTCCTTGATCCGGTTGAGGCCGATGAAATCCCCGTCCGGCAATTGCTCGGCCGTGAAGCTCCAGTCCGTTTCCCCCTCCACCGTGACTTTTCCCGTGGTGCGGAGATCAACGTCAAACACCGGGCTACCGGTTCGGTTGGTCACGTGCGCGGTCAGCGAGTCAATCCAATCCAGTTCCAGGTTCCGTGTCATGAATTAAGCGTAGACCGAATCGGCAGTGCGGTCCCGGTTTTTGCAACGCGCAGGACCAACGAATTTTCGGCTCGCCCGGGCCCGGGAAAGCAACCTGGAATGGCCAACGTCCGTTCTCCGCTTGCCGCTGGTGGGTTCAGGCGTCTGCAGTTACGCGCAAGGGCCGAGGGAGCTATTGTTTGTGGGGGAAATGGAAGTAGTCTTTAGATTGATGGTGACGGGAAGACAGGTCGTTATTCCCGCTCTGATTTCGACGATCGTGTTTTTGGTACCGCGTTTTTCTGAACCGTGCGGAGGCCTCAACCTGGATCGGTGGGGGGACACCGCTAGAAAGGTTGAACGATGATTGCCGTAAACGAATACATGCGAGACCTCCTTCTTGAAACGCAGGATCTCGAATCATTTCTCAATGCGCTGACACATGTCAGTGCCCAGGCCTTGTCCGAGACCGGAGAGCCAGTCCATTGCGGCATCACCCTGCGGCGGCACAAGCGGGTGGGTACGGTGGCCAGCAACAGCTCATTGGCCCAGGAACTCGACGAGGTCCAGTACAGCTATGGTGAAGGACCATGCCTCGCTGCGTGCAAGGAGCAAAAGACGATTCTGATCAACGATATTGAACGAGACGGCCGCTGGCCCGAATACTTTGATGCCATCTCCGCAGCCGGGGTCCGATCGATGTTGGCCGTTCCTTTCAGCCTGGATTCGGAGGACACCGCCGCGATCAATATCTACTCGATGAGCAAGAACGCCTTCGATCAGCAGGACGTGACACAGGTGGAAGGTTACGCCGAGCAGGCCTCGGCCCTGTTGAACCTGGCCGTTCGATTGGCCAGGCACCGCGACAACGAGGAAAACCTCAGGCTCGCCATGGCATCCCGGACAACCATTGACCTGGCGGTGGGCATCATCATGGGCCAGAACAAGTGCAGCCAGGAACGGGCGGTCGAGATCCTGAAGTCGGCTTCCAGCTCCAGGAACATCAAACTGCGCCATGTTGCGGAGGCTGTCATCGCCTCCACCACCAACCAGCCGATCGGAACCCATTTTGATGCGTAGGCCGCCGGGGCGGTAAGTGTTCCACGGCACGGCCAGGGGGAGGCCTCAGCCGATGCCCAGATCCCGCAGCACGGCATCGGCCGCATGCCAGCCGGCCATGCCGTGCACGCCGCCGCCCGGGGGAGTCGAAGACGAACAGATGTAGAGCCCAGGTGCCCCTGCACGGTAGGGCCGCAAGGTGGGCGCCGGACGCAGCACTTGCTGGGTTCCCCGCAACGAGCCGCCGCCGATGTCCCCGCCCACCAGGTTCGGGTTCCAGTCCTCCAGCGCACGCGGGGGAGTCTCGATGCGTCCGATGACCCGGTCCCCGAAACCCGGGGCAAAACGCTCGATCTGGCGGTCCACCAGCGGCCCGACGTCGGCGTCGCAGCCATTTGGCACGTGGGCGTAGCTCCAGATGACTTGTTGCCGCGCCGGCGCGCGGGATTCGTCCGCCGCGGAAGGCTGGGCGAGCATGACAAAGGGCCTCGCGGGAACCTTGCCCCTGCCCACCTCCCGCTCGGCCTGAATCACGTCGGCCAGGGAACCGCCCACGTGCACGGTCCCGGCGTGCGCGGTGCGTTCGTCCCGCCAGGGGATTGGCCCGTCCAGCAGGTAGTCGACCTTGAAGGCACCCGGCCCGTACTTCCAGCGTCGCAGGTGGGAGGCGTAGCGCCCGCCGATCCCGGTGCCTGCCAGTTCCAGGACCTGCCGCGGTGTCAGGTCCAGCAACACTGCATCGCTGGCAGGTAGCTCGCGCAGGTCGCCCACCGGGCTGTTGGTGTGGATGAGTACGTTGTCCAGGGCCAGTTGCTGCACCAGCGCGTGGATGATCGCGTTGGTTCCGCCCCTTGCCACCGGCCACCCCAGCGACTGGCCCAGCCCGCCGAAGAGCACTGCGAAGCCTGAGGTGAACATATGGTTGAGCGGAAGCATCGAGTGGGCCGCCGAACCCGCAAACAGGGCCCGTGCGGCCTCGGACCGAAAGGCCAGCCGCGCCGTGGTGGCGGCGGGCCACAGTGCCCGCGCCCCGAAGCCGGCCATGAGCAATGGATGCGGCGGGATGCGCAACAGCGGTCCGGTGGCGTTTTCCAGGGATTCGAGCGGGTGCCCGGCCACCGCGCGGTGCAGCATCCGCCACGCGGCCGCGTCGACGCCCAGCTCTGCCGCAGTCGTCTCGAGGTCGGGGTGCAGCACGGCGCTGCGTCCGGTGTCCAGCGGGTGGGCCATCGGATAGCGGTGGCGTAGCCAGCGCAGCCCGTGCCTTTCCAGGTCAAGATGCAAGAAGGCAGGACTTCCCACGCCGAAGGGGTGGGCAGCGGCGCCCAGGTCGACCATGGTTCCCGGACCCAGCGTGTCGGCCGAGCGAGCGGCCCCGCCGACCTGTCCAGCTTGCTCGTAAACGGTCACCTGCACCCCGTGTTCGGCCAACCGGGCGGCCGCGGCAAGGCCATTGGGACCGGCGCCGACGACGATCGCGGTTCGTGTCATGGTGGTGGCTTCCTTTCTGGTGGCTATCCGGCGAAGAAGCGTTCCTCCCAGGTGGCCTCGATAATCCCGCGCACCTGGTCGATCTGGTGGGTGGCGCGAGCCTGCAGGTCGCGCAGCAATGCGACGTCGAAGCGGGGATCCTTGGAGGCCACCAGGAGCAGGGTTTCCCACATGGCAAGCTTGGCGCGCAACATCCCGGTCAGCACGTCCAATTCGACCTGTGCCAGGCCGGCCTGCCGCTGGCGCAGCAGGTTCACCGGGTTGACCCGTCCCACCAGGCGCACCGCATGGGTGAAGGCGATCTTCAGCGGGTGTCCTCCATAGCCCAGCCGGTCGATGAGGCTTCGCAGGTCTTCCCGATCCGCCATGACCTGCCGGCAGAGGGAGAGCAACGCCGCCTCGTGCGCGGTTCCCTTCCAGGTATCGGCAGCCGCGCGAAAGGCATTGACTCCTCCCTCGGATCCAAGGAAGTGCTCGTTGAGGTAGTTGGACAAGGTCTGGTGGCTGACGCCCCGGAAATCATTCATGATTGCTCCTCGGATTCGACATGGTGGGACTTGTCCCGGCGAGCCGGGCACCGGAGGGAATGCTGGCCGCGCACTCGTGGCGGCAACCTTTCTCCACACTACGGCCAAGGCACGGAGCGCGGAAGGAAAATGCCGCGCCGCGCCGGAGCCCGGCGTCAGCCCGCACACCCCCATGGAGGAGGGGAGTGAAACTGTTCCTCCGTCAGTCGCACCGGCCTATGCTGGGGAGTGTGGTCAAGCAGTGGGCCGCAGGATGCACTATTGCCGGAAATTGATCATGCAAGATCCACGCCACAGCACTGCATTGGGCCCAGCGCCGGGTGCCCCTCGCCGGTCGGCTCCCGTCGCGCCGCCACATCCCACGCATGTCCCATGCGCCGAATCCGGGGGTGTGCGAGCATGGTGAGCGCCTGGACTTCAGGGGTTGGCGCCCAGCTGGCGGGCCCGGGAGCGGTCACCATCCTGCACGGAACGACGTTCGCCCTGGCGGCCGCCAACGGCGACATGGACGGAACCCGCCCCCATGGGTTCTTCTTCCGCGACACCCGCTTCATCTCCGGCTGGCGGCTGCGGATCAACGGCAAGGACATGGAGCCCCTGGTGGGGACCGCCATCGAACCCTACAAGGCCATGTTCGTCGGCCGGGTGGCCGGAAGCAGCCTGGAGAATGAAAGCCATGTGCTGGTGGAACGCCACCGAAGCCTCAACGGCGGCCTGAAAGAACGAATCGTGGTCCACAACTATTCGAACGCCGAGTTTGCCGCCACGATCTTTCTGGAAGTGGCTGCCGACTTCGCGGACCTCTTTGACGTCAAGGCGGGGATCCGCCGCTCCACGAACGGATCGTTGTCGCACACCGGCCACGGAGGTCTTGAATTCACCGGGAACGTTGGCGGGCACCGGCTGGCCGTTGGCATCCGGGACGAACATGCCATGCCTTCCGCGGGCGGCCTCGAGTACGACATGGTGTTGGCGCCCCAGGGCGAGTGGTCAACGGAGGTCGTTGTGGACCCGTCCATCGACGGCCAAGGCCCCGGGGAAGACGCCCCCATGGGGCAGGCAGCGGGCGCCGTCGATCTCCCGGCCATGCGCCAACAGGCGTGGAAGGAGCGCGTTCCCACGGCGGAAATACAGGACCGCGGGGTGGGCGAAGCCCTGCAGACCGGCCGCGGGGACCTGGGATCGCTGCGCATCTTCGACCCCGAGGACGAGGGCCGGGTGGTGGTTGCCGCGGGGGCCCCGTGGTTCATGGCGCTCTTCGGCCGGGATTCGCTGCTGGCCTCGTTCCTGTCGCTGAGCGTTGATCCCTCCCTTGCGCTGGGAACCATACAAACCCTCGCCGAACGCCAGGGCAGGGTAACCAATCCACCCACCGAGGAAGAACCGGGTAAGATCCTCCACGAGGTGCGCATGGGGTCCTCGCCATCAAAGGAGCTCGGCGGCACCGGGGCCTACTTCGGCTCCGTCGACTCCACGCCGTTGTTTGTCACGATGGCCGGGGAAATGACCAGGTGGGGCGTGGGCGGGCAAACCCTGGAGCGCTTGATGCCCTCGATGGACGCGGCCCTGGGTTGGATCGAGCGAACCACCGCGAAGGATCCCCACGGCTTCCTGACCTACCAGCGCTCGACGCCCACGGGCCTCGCCAACCAGGGGTGGAAGGATTCCTGGGACGGCGTCACCTTCGCCGACGGCAGCATTGCCGAGGCGCCCCTGGCCCTGTGCGAGGTGCAGGGCTACGTGTACACCGCCTACCTCGCGCGGGCCTTGATTGCCCAGCAAGCCAACGACACGGCATTGATGCTGAAGTATGCGACCAAGGCCCAACGCCTCAAGGAAGCCTTCAACGAAAAATTCTGGATTGTCGACCGCGGGTACCTTGCCCTGGCCATTGACGGAGACCAGCAACAGGTGGACTCATGCGCATCGAACATGGGCCACAGCCTGTGGAGCGGGATCGTTGACAGCGCCCTGGCCCCGCAGGTGGCCAAGGCGCTGATGACCCGGGACATGTTCACCGGCTGGGGCGTGCGGACGCTTTCGAGCAAGATGAAGGCGTACAACCCGGCCAGCTACCACAACGGTTCGGTCTGGCCCCACGACAACGCACTGATAGCCGGTGGCCTGATGCGCTATGGCTTTGTGGAGGAGGCCCAACGCGTCGCCACGGCCCTGATGCAAGCGGCCGGATTCCTCAACGGCAGGCTGCCGGAACTCTTCTGCGGACTGGACCGCGGCAGCCATCCGGTCCCCGTGCCCTACCCAACCTCCTGCTCGCCGCAGGCTTGGGCGGCGGCGGCACCCATGCACCTGCTGCGGATCATGCTGCGTTTCGACCCGGTCCTGACCGAGGGGAAGCTCTTCATCGACCCGGTGCTGCCGCCCGAATGGGGCGAGGTGCACCTGCGAAACATCTCCGTGGGCAAGGACAAGATCAACATCACCGCCAACGGCACGCGGTTCCGCATCGAGGGGGCGCCGGCGGGGTTGGAAGTGGTGCACGGTCTGCGCGGCCCGCTGGCCGACATGCTCGACGTCACGGCGGCCCGCCCATGAAACCGGGACGGAGGCCATAGGTGCGTATCGGGATCATTGCCCCTCCGTGGCTCACCGTGCCACCGGAGGGCTACGGCGGAACCGAAACCGTCATCGATGTGCTGGCCCGCGGGCTGGCGGGACTGGGCCACGAGGTGCTGCTGGCAGCTGCCTCGGGCAGCGCCAGCCCGGTAACCCTGGCAGAGGGCAGCTTCCCGCCGGATCCCCGGCACCTGGGCCGAACCCAGGACGAGCTGCGGCATGTCATCAACGCCTATCACCGGCTGGACGGTATGGATATCATCCACGACCACACGCTCGCCGGTCCGTTGCTGATGCGCGCGTCCGGGGCAATCCCCGTGGTGAGCACCGCCCACAATGCCATGGACGCCCTCACCCTGCCCATCTATCGCGCGATGGCCGGGCACGCCTCGCTGCTGGCCATCTCGGACCACCAGGCCACCAGCGCCGACGGGGTCTCCATCTGCCGGGTCATCCACCACGGCATCGACGCGGACAGCATTCCCATGGGAACCGGCAGCGGCGGCTATGCCTGCTTCCTGGGCCGGATGCACCCGAACAAGGGCGTGCTCACGGCCATCAAGGTGGCCAGGAGGGCCGGGGTGCCGTTGCGGATCGCGGCGAAGATGTCCAGCACCGGGGAACACGAATACTTCACCCGGGTCATCCGCCCGAAGTTGGGCGGGGACATCGAATACGTCGGGGAATTGCGGGCCGGGGAAAAATTCCGGCTGCTCGGCGAATCCCTGGCCCTGTTGAACCCCCTCCAGTGGGCCGAGCCCTTTGGCATGGTCATGATCGAGGCCATGGCCACCGGCACCCCGGTGCTGTGCACTTCCCGCGGCTCCGCCCCGGAGATCGTTGACGACGGAGTCACCGGGTTCATCAGGGACACACCCCGGGCTCTTGCCGCGGCCCTGCCCGAATGCGCCAGGCTGAAGCGCCAGGACTGTCGCGCCTCGACGGAGACGAAATTCAGCGCCAGGCGGATGGTGCTCGAGCACGTGGACTTCTATGAGAGGTGCCTGGCCCGGAAGCCCGACCCCTGTCCCGTGCCGGTCTAGCGGAAACGGCCAGGTGCACTTGGGGGCGGCGGCGTCATCGCCGGTGCCCGGATGCGACAGCGCCATCGCGCCCCGGTAGACTCCGTGAATATGCACGCCGAACCACACGCGCCCACCAAGACCATCCATGCCGTCTTCCTCGACGTCGACGGCACCTATGCGGATTACGGGGTGGTTCCACAGGCCCATGCCCGGGCCGTCCGGGCTGCCCGCGAGGCCGGCCACAAGGTCCTGCTGTGCACCGGCCGGCCGGTTGCCATGCTTCCCGAGCACATCCTCGAAGCCGGATTCGACGGACTGGTGGCCAGTGCCGGCGCCTACGTAGAGGTGGACGGCGAGGTGCTCATGGACCGGCGGTTCCCCGCGGAAATGGCGGCCCGGACCCTTGCCGCCCTCGATGCGCACGATGCCATCTATGTCCTTGAATCCCCGGAGGCACTCCACGTCCGTGCATCTGCCGAACCACGCCTGAGGGAAATCATCGAATCGCACTTCAGCCAGCGCCCCGATGGCCGGAAGACCGGTTCCTCGGCCATCCTGGCTTCGCTGGCCCCCATCCCGGCAGATCCCTCCTTCGCAAAGATTTCCGTGTTCGAGGCCCCGGTTTCGGTGGGCAGCATTGCCGCGGAGATCGGGGCGGACGTGGCAGTGGTTGAAAACTCCATCGCCGACGAGGGCCGCCATACGGGGGAGCTGTTTCGGCGCGGGATTTCCAAGGCCGACGGCGTCGCGGTGGCGATTGAACGCCTGGGTATTGACAGGGCTGACACCATCGCGTTCGGCGACGGAGAAAACGACCTGGAAATGATCGCCTACGCGGGGCTCGGCGTGGCCATCGAGGGATCGCATCCCGGGCTCCTGGTCCTGGCCGACAGCACGGCGCCTCCGCCCAGCCGCGACGGGATCGCCGCCGCCTTCGCCGAGCTGGGACTCATCTGATCCCGAGCCCGCCGCCAAGAACCAGAGAACGCCCGACCCGAAGGTCGGGCGTTCCTTGGTGTTCGGAGGGTGTTCCGGCTTCCGGTTGCCAGCGCCGGCGTCGCGGAAATTTTTGCGCAGGCGGCGGAAGCCTGTTTGGTGCGGTCGGACATGTAAGAGGGCAGATGCCGCTATTCCCCTTGCGGTGATATGGGCGGAAAATGACGAGTAGAGAGCGCTGGCATAGCACGCAATCCGGGAGGCCATGATGAACAAGGAAGCCCCACATGTCGGGGGAATGGGCCCGATCGTCGTGGGCGTCTTGCCCAAACAGCCCAGGCGCGTGGTGCTCGAGGCGCGGACACTTGGCGAGGCCCTGGGGGCACCCCTGGTCTTCGCCTATGTGGAGATCAACAGCTACCTGGTCGAGTGGGAACTGAAGGAAGACATCCGCGGCAATTCCCTGCATCCCCGGGACATCGACGAGGACATGACCGAGGAAGCCCGCGACGTCTTGCGGATCCTGGACAGTGCCATGGCGGGAACCAAGATCGAATGGTGGTTGCGGGTACTGGCCGGTGACCCCGGGAAGGCACTGGCCCGGCTGGGCAATGACTTGCACGCGCGAATGATCGTGGTGGGCACGCGACACAAGGGTGTCGGGGCCCGGGTGTCGGAATTGCTCAACGGGACTACCGCACACCACGTGATTGCCCACCAGCAGCTGCCCGTGGTTGTGGTCCCCGTCCATCACGAGGCCTCCTGACGGCGCTGGTTGTCGGCGGCGGGGCTATGCCCTTTCCGGTGATCCGGGTGGAATCCCCTGCCCGAGGGACAATGCATGATCGCCTGTGAGTGCGATGGAAGGGGAGAACTCGAACGATTTGCTAATGAGAATCATTCTCAGATATCGTGTTGGTCGTGACTCTCATACTTGTAACCTCGCTCGAATCCCACATCCGCGACAAGGCGCTCGACTCCTTGGTGGCGTCGATGCCCAACGCGATGGTGGTTCGCCACGATTTGCTGGAAGGCGAACGCGTACTGCGTCGCGTGTCCAGGGGAACGGCAAGCCTGGAACGCAATGAAATCCCCTTGGAACACGGCTGCCTGACCTGCACGGTGAGGCTTGACGTCTTGCCCACGGTGACCCGTATCCTCGATACCCGGCCCGAGGACGTGATCGTCGGATTGCCGCCCAGCGTCAACGCGGACATGGTCCTGGAATACCTTCAACCGCAGCTGGCATTGCGCGGGAAAGTACTTGACTCGATCTGCCTTGCACTGGACCCGGCCGCGCTCGAGGACCAGATGTGGGACTCTCGCACGCTCTGGCAGGCCGGTCTGAGCAGCGTGGAGAAAGACGACAGGACCGCGGGGGAATTCCTCGTCAAGGAGATCGCCTGGGCGGACACGTCCCTGATGCTTGAGGGCCTCTTTGCCCACCTCTTTGAATCGGACGCGCCAGGGTGCCAATCCGGGGGAGGACTCTTCCTGCGCGGGACGCAGCTGCTCACCGAGATGGGACCGCACCTGGCGGTGATCCATCCGGACGAGGATCTGGATCTCGCAACCTACGAGCCGGACTCTGCCCGCCGACGCGCATCGCCTGGCGCCATCATTCTCCGTGATGCCGCCACGACCGGCGACCGCGTGGAGGACGCGTCACAGGACCGGGAATTCACCACGGTGCAACTTCATGCGGAGCGCCCGCTGCATCCGGGACGACTCAAGGACGCGTTGCACAGGATGGCTGAAGGCTGCGTGTGGTTGCGCGGCACCTTCTGGATCGGGAGCCAGCCTGAAACCAAAATGGTGCTCGGCGGTGCCGGCCCATTCGTCTGGCTGGAGAGCCAAGGCAAGTGGGGTGCCGAGACGGCTCGCACCCACATTGCACTGACCAGCGACAGCAGCGATGCATCGGACCTGGCGGAGATCCTTGGCTCCTGTGAATTGTCCGATGCCGAAATCCTCAGGTCGCCCCATTCGTTCGAGGACACATTGCGCCTCACTGACTTGAGCTGAAATTTGCGCCCGTCGGCGACTATTTTTACTGCAATAACTACCGAAGGAAAATGATGAAAGTACGCAACTCCATCCGAGCACTCAAGAAGATTCCGGGTGCCCAGGTTGTCCGGCGCCGCGGGAAGGTCTTCGTGATCAACAAGAAAAATCCGCGCATGAAGGCCCGTCAGGGCTAAGGACCGCCATTCGGGACGTGATGGCCGTTCGTGGTTGGACCACGTGCGGTCATCACGCCCGTGCGGCCGTGCGGCCGTGCGCGAAGGTGCGTCTTGAGGCACGGATCCGACCGCGAATGGTGCCACTATCGGCACCGGTTCGGGACGGGACATTCGCATGCCGAGGCGATGGCGAGAATCCACTCGTGGCCGTCTTCAGTGAACATCACGCAAACTCATATCAGAAAGCTCCGCAAATCCACTCGTCCGCGTGATGTTTGTGGGTAATGTTGTGCACTGTTCGTCATTCGCTTGGCCAGGAGCCCGCATTGCAAAGTAAATACCTTGGAGTGGTGCTGGCCCTTGCCGTGGCACTGATCGGCGGGCCGACTACCGTGGCCACCGCCCAGCCTCTGGCACCGACGGCTGCGGTGAGCATAAGCACCGCCAAGGTTAAGGCGGTCAAGCAATCCACCGCGAACCTGAACCTTCGCAAGAACGCGAGCGTGAAGTCGGCTTCCTTGGTGCTCATTCCCAAGAGCACGAAGCTCACCATCCTCAGGGTCAGCGGCATCTGGCACCAAGTTACCTACATGTCGAAAACCGGATGGGTCTCTGGCGACTATCTGAAATCCGTTTCAGTAGCGAAGTCCAAGGTCTATAACTACACCAAGGTGTTCACCGCGGTGAAGGCCAAGGCGTCGAGTTCGTCGGCGGGTGTTCTTTCGCTGCACCGCCAGACGAAGGTGGAGGTGCTGGGCAGGAGCGGTT
>NZ_JBIXLM010000061.1:0-16049 GCF_045798545.1 Paeniglutamicibacter sp. ORCA_105
CCCCGGGGCCCTGGTCGTGGCGTGCGGTGTATTACTGCACGTGTGCGCCGGAAGCGCTCTCCACCTTGTGCGCGGTGCGACCCAAGAGGTGCGTGGGCACCTTGTAGGTTTCCTTGGCGGTCAGCGCCGAGACCGAGGCAATCAGTGCGATCGCGGCGGTGAAGAGGCTGATGACCACCCAGCCGCCGGCCTCCAGGCCGCCCAAGGCTGCCACGATGGACGGGGCGAAGCCCGCCATCAGGAAGCCGAGCTGGGTGCCGATGGCAAGGCCGGAGAAACGGACCTGGGAGGAGAACATCTCGGCATAGAAGGACGGCCAAACGGCGTTGGTCGCTGCGTAGGCGCAGGAGAACACCAGCAGCGAGAGCGCGAACTGCAACACGGTGTTGCTGGTTTCCATGGAGCGCAGGTAGAACGGCATGAACGCAGCCGAGGCCAGGGCGCCGTAGATGAACACCGGCTTGCGCCCGATCTTGTCTGCCAGCTTGCCGAAGAACGGCTGGGTGAACAGCGCGCCGATGTTGCCGGCAACCACCAGCCACAGAGTGACCGACTCGTCCATGTTGCCGATGGACTTGCCGTAGGAGATGGCCAGCGTGCCGTAGACGGTTGACACCGCGGCGATGAAGGCGCAGAAAACCACGCGCAGCACGTCGCGCCAGTGGAAGCGGATCAGCACGCCCAGGGGCAGCTTGGCAATCTCGTTGTTCTTCTTGGCTTCCTCGAACTCCGGGGTCTCGTGCAGCGAGCGGCGGATGAAGAAGGTGACGATGACGACCACGGCCGAGAGCCAGAACGGGATGCGCCAGCCGATGCCGAACTTGAATTCGTCGGGCATTGCCACCACGGGAATGAAGATCAGCGCGGCGAGGATCTGCCCGCCCTGGGTGCCGGTGAGCGTCCAGGAGGTGAAGAAGGAGCGGCGGTCATCCGGTGCGTGTTCCAGGGTCAGCGAGGAGGCGCCGGCCTGCTCGCCGGCGGCTGAGAGGCCCTGCAGCAGGCGCGCGAACACCAGCAGCGCCGGGGCCAGCCAGCCGACCTGGTCGAAGGTGGGCAGGCAGCCGATCATGAAGGTGGCCGCGCCCATGAGCACCAGGGTGAACATCAGGACCTTTTGCCGCCCGATCCGGTCCCCGTAGTGGCCCAGGATGACCGCACCGATGGGGCGTGCCACGTAGGCGAAGCCGAAGGTGGCCAGGGACATGACAGCGGCATTGGCGCCGGCGTCGGGGAAGAACACGTGCGGGAAGATCAGCGCTGCCGCGGAGCCGAAGATGAAGAAGTCGTAGTATTCCACGGCGCTACCCATGAAGCTGGCCAGGGCGGCCTTGACCGGCGTCCTGCCCCCGGTGCCGGGCGCGTCCTGCGCCGGTGGTTGGATCGTCTTTGGCATCGGGTACTCCTAGGTGTGACGGGAAAATTGAGGGGGAACTCAACGTTTCTGCGAGATCTGTGTGCGCAAAGCGTACGGTTGTACGAATTGCGTACAACCACTAGAGTAGAGCTAAATCACATGCAAGACAATCCTCCCGCGAAAAATCTCAAGGACTGGAATATTCATGAGCACCAGCACGCAGTCGTACCTTGTAGGCCTGATCGGGGACGGAGTCATGCCATCGCTGACCCCGCCCATGCACGAGGCCGAGGCTGACGCCCACGGATTGCGCTACCTCTACCGCCCCGTCGACCTGGCCGAGATCGGCAAGGACGCCACCGAGGTCGGTGAGCTGCTGCGCGCCGGGGCGATGCTGGGATTCAACGCCTTCAACATCACCCACCCCTGCAAGCAGCTGGTGCTCGAGCACCTCGATGACATCAGCGACGAGGCCCGCGCCATCGGCGCGGTGAACACGGTAGTCATCAAGGACGGCAAGTTCCATGGCTACAACACCGACGCCTCCGGCTTCTCCTGGGCCCTGGCCAACGGACTGCCGGGAGCCGCGCTGGATTCGGTGCTGCAGCTGGGCGTCGGCGGGGCCGGCTCCGCGGTGGCCTACGCGCTGCTGGACTCCGGGGTCAAGGAGTTGCTGCTGGTGGACCCCGAGGCCACTCGCGCCGCCGAACGCGCCGCGACGCTGGCCATGCAGTTCCCCGAAGCCACCATCCTGGCCTGCGACTTCGACCAGGTCCCGGTCCTGCTGCCGCGCGTGAACGGCGTGCTCAACGCCAGCCCCGTGGGCATGCACCACCACCCCGGGCTGCCCTTCGACATCAGTGGGCTCACGCCCGGGCACTGGGTCGCCGACGTGGTCTACCGGCCGGTGGACACGGAACTGATCACCGCGGCCCGGGCCCTGGGCTGCCGCACCCTGGACGGCGGGCACATGGCAGTGGGCCAGGCGGTCGACGCCTTTGGCATCATCACCGGAACCGCCCCGGACACCGCCCGGATGCGCAACCACCTGCTCGAAATGCTGGAGGCGGGCCTCTAATGCGCACCTCCATCGCCACCGTCTGCATCTCCGGCACCCTCGAGCAGAAGATGCTCGCCTGCGCCAAGGCCGGCTTCGACGGCATCGAGATCTTCGAGCAAGACCTCACCGTCTCACCCATGTCCCCGGAAGAGGTCCGCGCCCTGGCCGACCGCCTGGGCCTGACCCTGGACCTCTTCCAGCCCTTCCGCGACTTCGAGGGCGTGGACGAGGCGACCCTCCGGGCCAACCTGGCGCGCGCCGAGGCCAAGTTCCGGCTCATGGGCCGGCTGGGCATCGACACCATGCTGCTGTGCTCCAACGTGGGCACCGCGACCATCGACGACGACGAACTTTTCGCCAGCCAGATCCGCGCCCTGGCCGAACTTGCCGCCGAACACGGGGTGAAGATCGCCTACGAGGCCCTGGCCTGGGGCAAGTTCGTGAACACCTACCAGCACTCCTACCGGATCGTCGAGCTGGTCGACCACCCCAACGTGGGCCTCTGCCTGGACTCCTTCCACATCCTCTCGCGCGGGGACGACCCGGCGGGCATCGCGGACATCCCGGCGGAGAAGATCTTCTTCGTCCAGCTGGCCGACGCCCCGGTGCTGTCCATGGACGTGCTCTCCTGGTCGCGGCACTACCGTGTGTTCCCCGGCGAGGGCGGCTTCGAGCTGGACGCCTTCATGGGGCACCTGGTCCGCTCCGGCTATGACGGCATCGTCTCGCTGGAGATCTTCAACGACGTCTTCCGCCAGTCCAACGTCGAGCGCACCGCCGTGGACGGGATGCGCTCGCTGATCTGGCTGCAGGACAAGACCGCCGCGCACCTGGGTGCAGGTGCACTTGACTACCCGTTGGGGCTCGCCGCCCTGCCCGGCGCCCAGGAGCCTTCGGGCTTCGACTACGCCGAGATCCGCACCGAGGACCCGGAAATCGTGGCAGGGATGCTGGCCCAGCTGGGCTTCACCTTCCGCGGCCAGCACCGTCGCAAGCCCGTCACGCTCTGGAGCGCGGGGGACGCGCGGATCATCATCAACACCCAGCGCAGCCGCGGGATCACCGCCGAGGTCTCCGGCTTCGGCATCCAGGTCCCCGACGCGGCCCTGGGCACGATGCGGGCCACCGCGTTGAAGGCCCCTGCGGTCCCGCGCCACCACACCGTGGGCGAGGCGCCGCTGCACGGCTTCACCGCACCGGATGCCACCGAGGTGTTCTTCGGGACCACGGCGGACGAGCCCGCCTGGGCCGCCGAATTCGGCGACGGCAGCAAGCCCGCGGACACCGGGGCCATCACCGGCATCGACCACGTCAACCTGGCCCAGCCCTGGCAGGCCTTCGACGAATCGGTCCTCTTCTACACCTCCACGCTGAACCTTTCCGCCCGTCCGGGCACCGAGGTCCCCAGCCCCATGGGCCTGGTCCGCTCCCAGGTGCTGCGCACCGAAGACGGCGCCGTGCGCCTGGCACTGAACATCGTGCCGCATGGACTGGAAGACACCCGCGACCGCGCCCCGGGCTATCCCGAGCACATTGCGGTGCACACCGATGACATCATCGCGCTGGCCCGCCGCGCGGTGGCCGCGGGCATGGAATTCCTGGCCGTGCCGAACAACTATTATGAAGACCTGGCGGCACGGTTCGGGCTCGATGGGGAAACCCTGGCGCAGTTGCAGGAACTGAACCTGCTCTACGACCGCGACGAGCGCGGCGAGTTCCTGCATTTCTACACCGAAACCGTGGGCTCGATGTTCCTTGAGGTCGTGCAGCGCCGCGGCGGCTACGACGGCTACGGGGCACCCAACGCGCCGGTCCGACTGGCCGCGCAATTCGAACGCAACCGCTTGACGACGTACTAGAACCAGAACAAGGGGAGTGGTGAGCCATGGCCGAGCAGCCTGACTACTATGTGAAGTCGGCGGAAAAGACGCTGGCGGTGTTGCTGGCCTTTGATGCCGCGCACCCGTTGCTGACCGTGACCCAGGTGGCCGAGGCCATCGGCGTCTCGCGTGCAGCTGCCCGCCGATTTCTGCTCACCCTGGTGGACCTGGGATACCTGGAAGCGGACGGCAACTCCTACCGGCAGACAGCGCGGGTGCTGGACATCGGGGCTTCCTACCTCTCCGGGCTGACCCTGCCCCAGGTCGCGCGGCCGCACCTGCAGTCCCTGGCCGTCGAGCTTTCGGAGACCACTGCCCTGTGCGTGCTCGATGGCCAGGACATCCTCTACGTCGAGCGGATCAGCAACCCGCGCCACCACTCCATGAACGTGAGCATCGGCAACAGGCTCCCGGCCTGGGCCACCTCCATGGGCAGGGTGCTGGTGGCCGAGCTGCCGGAGGCTGCGCGCGAGGAGTTCCTTTCCAACGCCAAGCTGACCAGCTTCACCTCCAGGACGGTCGCCAGCATCGACGACCTGCGTACCGAGTTGGAAACCGTGCATGCGCAGGGCTGGTCCCTGGTCGCCCAGGAGCTGGATGACGGGTTGCGCGGCCTGGCGGTTCCCGTCTACCGGGGCGCGCAGTTGCTCGGCGCGCTGAACGTCTCGGTGCAGCCCGGGCGCATCGGCTCCACCTCGATCACCGATGAGATGCTGCCCCTGATGCGCAAGGTCGCCAACGACATCGCCGATGACTTCGGCGGGCGCACCGCGGCGCGCAACTAGGCGTTGCTCCACCGAACCGCCGTCTGACTCCACCGAACCCTCCCGAGGGTTTCCTACCGGATGAGCCGTGATTGCCGCAGCCAGTCCTCGAGGATGGGTGCGGCCGCGGAGGTTTCCTCGCCGCGTACCGCCAACCCGGGCCTGACCTCGGAAGTCGGAAGTGAACCCCGATAGTCGTCTTCGATGTTGCCCATGCCGCTGACCGCGTAGGTGACGAAGGGCAGGACCGTTTTGCCAGCGAGGCCGACACCCTCGAGGAAGGTGGAGATGATCATGGGTGCCCGTACGCTCCAGACGGGACTGCCAATCAGCACCGTGTCGTACCGCCTCACATCCGGCAGCGGGTTCGCGATCGGGGGCCGGGCATTTGCGCGTTGTTCCTGGGCATTGCGTGAGACCGTTTCGTCATAGGACTCCGGGTAGGGGAGCGCTTCCTCGATCCGGTACACGTCGCAGGGGATTCGATCCCCGATCATCGTCGCCAACACCTCGGTGTTGCCCACCTCGAGGATGCGCCGTCCGCCGTAGAAGTAGTTCTCGCCGGCCCGCGAGAAGTAGGCGAGCAGGGTTTTCGTGCCGGTTTCTTCCGCAGCAGTCGTTGTCCGGGACGGTTGGTCCGCTGCGGGACGGCTGTTACCGGTCGGGCCTTCCGGCGCGCATCCGGCCAGTGCGGCAATCAGCGCGCCGCCTCCGAGCATCCCGGCGTTGAGCAGGGTTCGCCGGTTGGGGTTCTCTTTCATGGTTTGTCTCCGATCGATACGCGGGCTGATTGCCGAGTGCCGCTTGTTGCCGTGCGCTTCCGGCCGGCCAGTTCGGCGGGGAGGATGAGCGCGATCGCGGCCACCAACGCGACGGCGAGCATCACGGTGCCTCCCGCGTAGGCATCCACGACCCTGCCCTCCAGCGTGCTCGCTCCGGCGGCCACCGAGGTCAGCAATGCGACACCGAGGGTGCTGCCGAGCTGGTGCGCGGTGTTCACCAGGCCGGACGCCGCACCCGCGTCCTGAGGGAGGGCGCCGGCGATGCCGGCAGAGGTGAGCGGGCCAAAGGCCAGGCCCTGTCCGAGCCCGATGACCAATAGCGGGCCCACCACGCCGGCGATGAAGGGCGTGTCGGCCGTGAGCCGGGAGATCCAGCCCATGCCGCCCAGCACCAGGGCGAAGCCCGCGACCAGCAAGGCGGCGTTGCCGAATTTTCCCACCAGCCGCGACACGAACAGGGAGGACATGAACTGGAGAATGGTCATCGGCAGGAAGCCCAGACCGGCCTGGAGCGGGGTCCAGCCGTAGACGCCCTGGAAGAACTGGGTGGTGAAGAAGAAGAAACCGATCATGGCGCCGGCGAAGAACAGGCGCGCGATGGCCGCCCCGGTCCGTTCCCGGCTGCGGAACAGGCGCAGCGGCATGATTGGTTGCCGGGCACGCCATTCGTTGAGCACGAAGACTGCAAGCACGATCGCGCCCAGGACCAGGGACCCGATCGTGAGCGGAGCGCTCCAGCCCTGTTCGGCGACATTGATGATGCCATAGACCAGGGCGCCCATTCCGAGGGTCGAGGTGATGGCGCCGGCCGCATCGAAGCGGCCGCGCACGGCGGGGAAGGCCGGAAGGAATTTCCAGGAGGCGATGATCATGAGCGCTGCGATGGGAACGTTGATGAAGAACCCCGCACGCCAGGAGATCCAGTCGGCCAACGCGCCGCCGGCGACAAGACCGAGGCTCGCGCCAAGTCCGGCAGTGGTCCCGTAGGCGGCCACGGCGCGGGAGCGCTCCGGACCGGCCGGGAACAACGCGGTGATCAGCGAGAGCGATGCCGGGGCGACGATGGCGGCCCCGATGCCCTGGAAGGTGCGGGCCGCGATGATCCACACCTCGTTCTGGGCGGTACCGACAAGGAACGAGGCCAGGCCGAACAGCACAAGCCCCGCCACGAAGACCCGTTGGCGACCCAGCAGGTCCCCGGCACGCGCCCCGAGGAGCAGGAGCCCGCCGAACACCAGCGTGTAGGCGTTTTGCACCCAGGCCATGGCCGCCGGGGAGAGATCCATGCTGGCCTGGATCTGCGGCAGGCCGGTGAAGATGATTGAGTTGTCCAGGACGATCATGAAGTAGCTGACGAGCACGATCGCGAGGACCATTCCGTTGTGGCTCCCGGTGTCCGACGCTCGGCCGACCGGCTTCGCAGATGTTTTTGTCGATTCCATACCCACAAGTCCACCGCGGATCGGAAACATCAGGAAGTGGCTGTTATTCAAGGTATTGCCAGTACCTCCCTCGGCAAACCGCCGGCCGGAGGCTACCGGTTGATGTCGGCTTCCTCGATTTTCGCCTGCTGCTCGTTCGTCGCGGCCCATATGGAAAGGAGCCGCAGCCGCTCCTCGGTCACCGAACCCGGCTCGGCACCGTAGACGATCAGGGACTGGCCAACGTCGGCCGGTAAATCCATGACCTCGAAGCTCAGGTCCAGGTCGCCAACCATCCGGTGGTGAAGGGCCTTGGAGCCGGTGTCGTGGTACCTCACGTCGTGAGCCGCCCAGAGCGCGGCGAATTCCCGGCTCTTGGCAGAGAGCTCTCCGATGAGTTCCGTCAGTGACTGGTCGTGGGGATCACGGCCGATCTCCGTGCGCAGGTTGGCGACGATGTCGGCAGCCGCTTTTGGCCAGTCGCGGAAGAACTCTCGGGCACCGTCGTTGAGGAAAAGGTAACGCACGGTGTTGACGGTTCCGCCCGCGTCGGCATCCGCGTAGAGCTCGGAATACAGCGCCCGGCCCAGTCCGTTCGCGGCCAAGAGATCCCGGCGGCTGTTGCGCACGAACGCAGGCGCATCGGTGAGTCCGTCGACAACGCGCTGCACCGCTTGCCGGACCGTTTGGGACGGTGTGCGCCGCCGCCCCGGCTTGATGGTTGCCGAGCTGGATGCGAGGTGGAAGAGGTGTTCGCGCTCCGGCTCATTCAGCTGCAACGCCTGGGCAAGTGAGTAGAGCACGCCTTCGGAGACGCTGCCGAAATTTCCGCGCTCGAGCTTCGTGTAATAGTCGACGCTCACTCCGGCAAGCATTGCCACCTCTTCGCGCCGCAGCCCGGCGACCCGGCGGTTTCCGCCGTAGGCGGGCAGTTTCGCCTGCTCCGGGGTGATCTTCGCGCGGCGCGAAGACAAGAACTCTCGTATTTCATCGCGGGGATCCATAGCTCGCAACTTTACGCCGGTGCCGTTCACCGAGACAGGCCCTGCCAGTACCTGCCCGGCAGGGTCACCCCTCGAAAGGCGCTCACCGGGGGCTTCCGAAACGACTATGGCATCCGCAGCACGATCTTGCCCAACGCCTGCCCGCTGCCCAGGCGTTCCACGGCCGATGCAGCGTCCGCAAACGGCAGCACAGTATCCACCACTGCCTTGATGCGGCCGTCGGCCAGGGCCGGAAGCACCCGGGACTCGAGGGCTGCCAGCAGATCCCCGATGGTCTCCGGCGGGGTGAAACCGTAGGAGACCGATTGCAACGTGGCCTGGCGCGCGGCCAGTGCGTACAGGTCAACGGTTGCCTCGGAGCCGCCGAGCCGGCCGACGCTGATGATCTTCCCGCCGAGGCGGGTGGCCGGCACGACTGCGGCGATCATCTCTCCTGCCACGTGGTCCAGCACCGCGGAAACGCCCTGGCCAGCGGTTGCCTCCAGCACCGCGGCGACGAGGTCCTGCTCGCCGGTGGTGATGGCGGTGTCGGCGCCGATCCGCTCGAGCAGTGCCCGTTTGTGCGCGGACCGGGTGGTGGCGATCACCGGCGCCGCACCCATGAGGCGGGCGAGCTGCACCCCGATCAGGCCGATGCCGGAGGCCGCGGCGGTGATCAACACCGAATCGCCGGCCCCGACGCCGGCCACGGACAGGGCCCCCGACTCGGTCAGCAGGGCCGTGGGCAGGCTGGCCGCATCCTCGAAGGACACGGACTCGGGAATCGTTATGACGTGGCGGTGGTGGACCACGACATACTGGGCGAATGCGGCGGGCGTGGTTCCCGCGACGCGGGCTCCGACGAGCCCCGCATCCACTCCCGACCCGACGCCGATGACCTCGCCACTGAATTCGTAGCCGGCGATGCGTTCATCCCCGCCGTGGGCCAGATCGGCGTTGTTCAACGCGAGCGCCCGGGTCCGCACCAGTAGCTGGTCGGACCCGGGCACGGGAACTGGACGTTCCCCGGCTCGCAGCGCGAGGTTGTTCCCGGTCAATAGGACGTTCATCGTCGTTCTCACAAGTGGTTCCTTCGTCTTCGCAGTGGTCTTGGACATGCCAAGGCCGCCCACCCTACGGTGCGCGGCCCTGAATCCACTAGTTGTTGCCCTTCAGCGCGGCCAGGTCGCGGCGCACACGCTCGGGTTCTTTTTCCACGGGCATGTTGGCGCGGTCCCGAACCCCGTCCAGGGAATCGGCCGGATCCTTTTCCAAGGCTTCAAAAACGGGATCCAGGTCGTCCTGGGCAGCTCCGTGATCGGCCACCAGCTCAACGGTCAGGTTCTCGGCGACATCACTGGAGAGGCTGTCAACCAGCACGCGGGCGATCTGGTGCCTGGCGATCACCCCGTCCGCCGGGCTGCCGGCCCGGCGGTCATCACCCTGCAACAGGGTGATCTCCAACTGGGTGGCGTCGTTGTAGTCGAACCATCCAGGGCGCACGATCGTGTAGGGGTTGCCACTGGCCCGCACCAGGCGTTCGCCGCGGCGCTTCCAGTCGTGTGTGCCACCGGGAACCGTCACGCCGATGGAGGTCATCAGCCCGATGCGCACGCGTCGGCCCTCCAGCGCCGCCAGCACGTTCTTCACGGCCCCGTAGTCCACTGCCTCGGCGGCCTTGGCATCCCCGTAGGTCGATCCCTGGGTGAAGACGACCGCGTCGATGTCGGCGACCGCCTTGGCCAGCGTGTCTTGTTTCGTTAGCTCGCCGACCACAAGTTCTGCCGCGGGGTCGAGCCGGCCGGCCTGCCCCGCATTTCGGACCAGGGCCCGGGTGTCGTAGCCCTGCCGGACGGCCTCGGCAACCACGTGGCGACCGACGCTTCCGGTGGCTCCAACCACCAGGACGGTGCGGTGCCTGGGTGTGCTCTGTTCCATGGTGCTCTCTCCTTCTGTTGCCGTCTTCATTTTCGTGGCAGCCGCCACCGAACCTGTGTGGTTCACGCTTCGGGGATCTCCCGCCCGAAGGCCTCCAGGGTGATCGAGTCCGGATCGGGTCCGCCGCGCTCTCCGGTCTCGAGGCCCGCCAGCGCATTCATCTGTTCCCCGGTAAGTTCGAAGTCAAAGACGTCGAAGTTCTCGGCGATGCGCTCGGGGCGGACAGACTTCGGGATGACGGAGTGTCCGAGCTGCAGCTGCCAGCGCAACATCACCTGGGCCGCGGACTTGCCGTGCGCCTCGGCGATGGAAAGGATGTCGGGGTCGTTGAAGGTGCTCCTGGTGGCGTCGCCGCGGTAGGAGGTGATGCCACCAATCGGGGACCAGGCTTGGGTGAGGATGCCGGACTCCATATTCACCTTGCGGACCTCGGGCTGGGTGAAGTACGGATGGGCCTCGATCTGGTTGACCGCGGGGACGGTCGTGGTGGCCTCGCGCAGCGCCGCCAGGTGGTCCGGCATGAAGTTGCTGACGCCGATGGCGCGCACGGCACCGTCGGCCAGCAGCTGCTCCAGTGCGTTGTAGGCGGCGATCGTCCTGTCGAATTCAACCGACAGCGGCTGGTGGAGGATAAACAGGTCCAACGTGTCAACGCCGAGCTTGCCTGCGCTCTTCTCGAAGGCATGAAGGGTCTCATCAAAGCCGTAGTCGCTGATCCACACCTTGGTCTCGATGAAGATCTCGGAGCGGTCAACGCCGGAGCGGCGGATGCCCTCGCCGACCTCGCGCTCGTTGAAGTACGCGGCCGCGGTGTCGATGTGGCGGTAGCCGGTTTCCAAGGCGGTGGCGACGGCATCCGTGGTGGTCTCGGGCGGGGTCTGGTAGACGCCGAGCCCGATGGCGGGCATGGAAACCCCGTTGTTGAGGGTGATCTTCATGGTTGTTCTCCTAAGTCGTTAGGGGCGGACGAGTACTTTGAGTGCCTGGCGGTCGGCCATGGCCCGGTAGCCGGCGGGCACCTCGTCCAGGGTGACGGTGCGGTCGAAGACCTTTCCCGGATTGATGGTTCCGTCAAGGACCAGCGGCAGCAGTTCCTCGATGTAGGAGCGGGCCGGTGCCACACCTCCGGTCAGGGTGATGTTCCGCATGAAATCGCCGAACCCCAGCGGCACCTCGGGGAATTGCGGGGCCCCGACGCGGCTGATGGTTCCGCCATCGCGGATGACGCCGATGGCCATCTCGAGTGCGGGCTTGAGGCCGACGGCCTCGAGCACCACGTGGGTTCCATCGCCGTTGGTCAGTTCCCTGACCTTGGCGATGCCCTCGGCGCCGCGCTCGGCCACCACGTCGGTGGCCCCGAACTCGCGGCCGAGGTTGGTCCGCACTTCGTGGCGGCCCATCAAGATGATGCGGCCGGCTCCCATGAGCTTGGCCGAGATCACCGCGCAGAGTCCCACCGCTCCGTCGCCAATCACTGTGACGGACTGGCCGGGTTTGATGCGCGCCTTCGTGGCGGCGTGGTATCCGGTGGACATGACATCGGAGAGGCTCAGCAGCGAGGGGAGCAAGGACTCGTCAAAGCCCCCGGCGACCTTGACGAGGGTGCCGGAGGCCTGTGGCACGCGGGCGAATTCGCCCTGGCCACCATCGTCGGGACCGCCCCAGTGTGCACCGTGGCGGCAGGAGGTCTGCAGGCCCTCAAGACAGAAGTCGCAGGTGCCGCACGAGGCGACAAACGGGGCGATGACGAAGTCGCCGATTCCCAGGCCGGTGACCTCGGGGCCGAGCTCGGTCACGATGCCGACGAATTCGTGACCCATGCGCGAGCCCTCGGAGTTTTCGGGCTTCGATGCGTAGGGCCACAGGTCGCTGCCGCAGATGCAGCCGGCGGTGATGCGCACGATCGCGTCGGTGGGCTGCCGGATGGTGGGGGTGGGGACGGTTTCGACGCGCACGTCTCCGGCGCCGTACATCAATGTAGCTCGCATGCTTGCGGATCCTTGCCTAGGTTAGTGGTCCGTTTCCAGTCAATACCGGCACTGCTCATCGTGGGAGTCCCCGTTGATCGGGGTATTCGCAGTACCCCGCATCCCGGTGCCGCATCGCGCTGCGGGAAAAGCCGGTGGCGTCCAGTTTTTCCCCGGCGCGGGCGGTCCGCGTGGTCAGAAGGTGGTGGCACGTGAAAACGTCGGTTTCCACACGCTGTCGTCCTCTACGAAGGTCGTGGTCATCTGCAGCGGCCAGACGGCCCTGGAGCCCCAGATGGTTGCGTCGACGAGGTTCCTTGCGACCAGCAGGGCCCTGGTTCCATTGATCTCCACCGTCACCGACTGCTCGATGATCTCGTGGTAAACCATCTGGCCCGAGCGGATGTGTTCCAGCCATTCGGTCTTGGGCTGGCGGTAGTCGGTGATGTGCACGAGCACGAACGTTTCGGCAAGAAGGTCTTCGAGCTTATCGACGCGTGCGGCAACCATCCAAAGGTTCTCGTCGGTGTTCGCTTGCCGGATCGCGGCCTCTGCCGTCGAATCATTCATTGGTCTCATCGCATGGCCGGATTCTGCGATGGAGCTGCGGGGCTTTCTCCCGGGGTCCGGTTTTCGTGTTCCTGTTCCCGTCCGGCCCCCAGTACGCTCGAGCGCAGCGAGAAGGCCACGGCAACCGCGCCCAGGACGAAGAGAACCGCCACGAGCGGGATAGTTGCGATGCCGAGGTAGGTCACGGCAAGGCCGCCGATGGTGGCGCCCAGGGCGAACCCGACCTGGGCCAGGAGGATGCCGATGCTCATGGAAGTTTCGGGTGCGCGCCGTCCGAGCAGGAGGATCGTTTGCTGGGAGATCAGGATTGTCCCGGAAAAGCCGACGCCCCACACTGCAACGGCCGCCAGGACCACGGGAAGCGAACCGGTGCCGGTGGCCAGGATGCCAAGGGCAACCACGACGGCCGCCGGGGCCACGACGAGTGCCGCTGGAACCGATCGTTTCGCGATCCTGCCGATGAGGATGACGCCCAGGATGCCTCCGGCGCCCAGGACGAACAGGGAGATGCCGGTGACGTAGGCAGGGATTCCGAGCTGCTTGAGATATGCGTCGAAGTAGGTGAGGACGACGAAGTGCCCGACCATCAGCAGGGCCCACCCGAGGCACACCCGCACGACACCGGGAAGCCGTGCGGCCTCAAGTATGGAGACACGTCCCTCGGCTGCGCTCCTGATCTGCGGCACGGTGAGGCAGAGCATCACCCCGACGAGCAAGGCCACGCCCGCGGCAACAATGAACGTGACACGCCATCCGACGGCCACGCCGACCAGCGACGCGATCGGCGCTCCCAAGGCCATGCCCAGCGTGTTTGCTCCCAGCACGACGGACATCGCCCGTCCGGCGTGGCGTGGTCCGGCGATGCGGACGGCGACCGCGGGGATCAGCGCGCACTGCACCGCGAAGGAGGCGCCACCAATGAAGCGGCCGATGTCTGCGGCAAAGATCGAGGGCGCCACCGCGACGACCAGGTTGCTGATGACAAAGACCGCCATCACCGAAACCAGTGCCGTGCGCCGCCCGAAGCGCATGGCCAAGGCAGTCAGCGGCAGCACGAGGAGCGCGTTGCCCAGCGCGAAGAAAGTGGTCATGGTGCCGACGGCCGCCAGGCTCACCTCAAGATCGGTGGCGATGGCGTTCAGCAGGCCAGCGGGGCTGAGCTCGACCGTGAGTCCGAGAAAGCCGGCGAATCCGAGGGCGAGTATGGGCAGCCAGGGGAACTTGTCCGAGGCGGTGCCCTCCGCAATGCCGCGTACGGCTGTGGGGGAAGTCATGGGGACCCTTCAGGGTGGGTGTTTTCTGGTCTGGTCGGCGATTCTGTCGCCTTCTGCCTCTACAAAACCATGGAAGGTTGAGGGCCCAACAGGCACGCCTGGGCCATGCATTGACCATCCATGCACTGCCAGTGCATGGATGGGTGGCCCGCAGCGAACTATCGTGGATAGATATGAGCAGCCGAGACGACATCCAACAGTTCCTGACATCCAGGCGGGCCAAGATCACCCCCGAGCAGGCGGGCCTGGCATCGTACGGCCGGCGGCGGGTGCCCGGACTGCGTCGTGAAGAGGTGGCGATGCTGACCCAAGTCAGCGTCGACTACTACGGTCGACTCGAACGCGGAAACCTCAAGGGCGTCTCCGAGAGCGTCTTGGCATCCCTGGTCCGGGCCCTGCAACTCGACGATGTCGAGGAACGTCACCTGCGTGATTTGATGCGGGCTTCCAGCACCGAGGTGCGTCCCGCTCGGCATCGTCCAGCGCCGACGAATATCCGCCCGGCGGTTCAGCGCATGCTCGACGCCATGGGGGAGCTTCCCGCGGTCATCCAGAACGGCAGGCTGGACATCGTCGCGGCCAACCGGATGGGCAGGGCACTGTACTTTGACCAGTTCGACACCCCGACGCCGCCGGCGAACCACGCGCGATTCACCTTCCTTGATCCGCGCGGACGGCAGTTCGCACCGAACTGGGAGCAGGCGGCCAACGACATCGTGGCCATCCTCCGTGCCGAAGCGGGACGGGACCCGCACGATCGCCAGCTGACGGACCTCATCGGTGAACTTTCCACGCGCAGCGATGAGTTCCGCATCCGCTGGGCGGCCCACAACGTCCACCAGCACAAGAGCGGTTCGAAGCGGATCCACCATCGGGCCGTGGGCGAGATGGCCCTCGACTTCGAGGTGATGACCCTTGAAGGGGATCCCACGTTGCGGCTCGTCGTCTTCAGCGCGGAACCGCAATCCCCGTCCCATGACTCCCTGCAGCTGCTTTCCAATTGGGCGGCGACGTTGGAGAACACGGAGCGCGCCGACAGCCGGAAAACGACCTAGCGCGCTCGCCGGGCCGCCCGGCCTACACACGCCCCCCGCAGCCGGGGTCCCGCATCCCACGGGCCCGGCGGGGGAGACTTTACGGGCTGCGCGCGGCATCGGGTTGGAAGGAAGTAGGCCATAAACTGGCGGCTAGTGTCCATTGTCGAAGTCGATGCGCATGACCAGCCGACGCGGGGTCGGATGGCTGACCGCCGTGAATCCGGCTTCCTCGAAGATGGACCGGCTGCCCACGTACATCTCGCCCCACATGGCCTTTTTCCCCTCGGGCAGCAGGATTGGGTAGCCCTCCACGGCGCTGGCCCCGCGGTCACGGGCGAAGTCCACCGCCGCGACGGCCATGGCCCGGCTGACACCCATGCGCCGGTAGCCGGTGCGGGTCACGAAGCAGACAGCAGCCCAGACGTCCTGGCTGTCCTTGTCCTCGTCGCGTCCGCTCCACGGGACCTTCGAGGTGCGCAGTCGCGGGTAGGCGGTGCGCGGTTCGATGGCGCACCAGCCGACGGGCTCGGACTCGAGGTAGCCGACCAACCCGCTGGTGTTTGTCGCCTGGGGATGCCCGCACGCGGTCTGGGTGCGCAACCGATGGACCCGTTCCTCATCGGTGAGCATGTAGAAGCTTTTTCCGGGATTCTGGAACCACTGGCATTGGCAGTGCCCTGCATCGCCCCGGGTGCCGAAGATCTTTTCCAGGTCCTCGTTGCTGGCCTGGTTCGCCGGAACGATGCGCAGGTCTGCCCTCTTGGTGGTTTCCTGGTTGGTTTCCATTGACGAGCACTCCCGCGGACTGTGGCGTGGGCCCGCCGGGATTCGGCAGGTTCCCTGCCTTCGAGACTGCCAGTGCCGCATTCGCCGGTCAAGGGGCACAGCGCGAACGAAGGGCGGCTCGGGCTACTTGGCCTTCTTGGCTGCGCCCTTCTCGGTGTTGGCGTCCCGGTTGGACAGTTGGCCCTCGCTGTTTTCCAGGTGGGATCGCATGAACCACTGGAATTGCTCCAGCT
>NZ_JBIXLM010000062.1:0-15566 GCF_045798545.1 Paeniglutamicibacter sp. ORCA_105
GAATACGAGGTCAGCTACGAGTTCTACAAGCCGATCAAGGAATACATTGCCGGCTTTGGCGTCACCACCGCGGTACTGAAGAAATGAGCGAAACCATCATGAGCACCGAACGCACGCAACTCCTGGATTCCCTGGCCGCGGACCTGTTGACCGCCACCGAGACCCTCGAACCGATCGCCCCGCTGCGCGACCGCGTGGAAGGCATGGACGTCAACGACGCCTACCGCATCCAGGACACGCAATTACGCGCCCACGTTGACGCCGGCCGCGTGCTGGCCGGACGCAAGGTCGGACTGACCTCGCTGGCCATGCAGAAGCAGCTTGGCGTGGATTCCCCCGACTTCGGGTTCTTCTTCACCGACATGGTGCACCACGAGGACGCGAAGATTGCCGCCGACTCCTTCATCTCCCCCAAGGTCGAACCCGAGTTCGGCTTCGTCCTGAAGGAAACCCTCACAGGTCCGGGTGTTACCCGCGAACAGGCAGCCGCAGCCATCGGCGAAATCTACGCGGCCATCGAGATCATCGACTCGCGCATTGCCAACTGGGACATCCGCCTGGTGGACACCGTGGCCGACAACGCCTCCTGCGGCGCCATCGCCGTGGGAACCAAGCCGCTGGACGTGAAGGTCGAGGACCTCGGCTCGGTTGAATGCTCGCTGCTCATTGATGGCGAAAAGCAATCCACGGGCATCGGCACGGACGTCATGGGCGATCCCGTCGCCCCGCTGGCGTGGCTGGCCAACGTGCTCGGCGAGCAGGGAGTGTCCCTCGAGGCCGGCCAGCTCGTGTTGCCCGGCTCCTTCACCGGAGCGCTGCCGGTGATCGCCAGCCAGTCCGCCACCGCCGACTTCGGCTCCCTGGGCTCACTGAGCATCAACTTCATCTAATTCCCCCTCATCTTCGTTACCTGTCACTAAGGAAGTAACCAGCCATGGCAAAGAAAACAGCCGCAATTGTCGGCTCCGGCAACATCGGCACCGACCTGATGTTCAAGATCATGCGCCGTTCCAGCAACGTCGAGGTCAAGTACATGATCGGCGTGGACCCGGCCTCCGACGGGCTGGCCCGCGCGGCCCGCCTCGGCCTGACCACCTCCGCCGAGGGCGTGGACTGGCTGCTGGCCCAGGACGAGTTGCCCGACTTCGTCTTCGAGTGCACCTCCGCCAAGGCCCACGAGGCCAACGCCCCCAAGTACAAGGCCGCCGGCATCCACGCCATCGACCTGACCCCCGCCGCCGTGGGTCCGTACCTGGCACCGGTGGTGAACCTCGACTCGCTGACCGACACCATGAACGTCAACATGATCACCTGCGCCGGCCAGGCCACCACCCCGATCGTCGCCGCCGTCTCCTCCGTGGTCCCGGTCGAGTACGCGGAGATCGTCGCCTCCATCGCCTCGAAGTCCGCCGGCCCGGGCACCCGCGCCAACGTTGACGAATTCACCGAGACCACCGCCAAGGCCCTGGAGGTCGTGGGAGGTGCCAAGCGCGGCAAGGCGATCATCATCATCAACCCGGTGGAACCGCCGATGATGATGCGCAATACGATCTACTGCATGATCCCCGCCGAGGCCGCAGCACCCGGTGCCACCCAGGATGCCATCCGCACGGCCATCGACGAGGCAGCCGCCTCCATCCGCGACTACGTCCCGGGCTACGCACTGCGCCTGGAACCACAGTTCGAAGAAGCCCGCGAAGACTGGGGCGGCTTCGGCCGCGTCGGCATCTGGGTGCAGGTCGCCGGCGCCGCCGACTACCTGCCCGAATACGCAGGCAACCTGGACATCATCACCGCAGCGGCCACCCGCACCGCGGATCTGCTCTCCGACAAAATCGACGCCGCGCGGGCCACCGCGCTGGCCAACTAGTAAGAACGGGGAAGCACACCATGACTGCACCCATGAACACCACCTTTGACATCCGCCTGACCGACACCACGCTGCGCGACGGCTCGCACGCCATGAGCCATAAGTTCACCGAGGAACATGTCCGCTCCGTGGTCCGCGCGCTGGATGATGCCCGCGTTGAGGTCATCGAGGTCACCCACGGCGACGGCCTGGGCGGCTCCTCCTTCAACTACGGCTTCTCCAAGGTCCCGGAACTGGACCTGATCAAGGCAGCCGTCGACGAGGCCAAGGCAGCAAAGATCGCCGTGCTGATGCTCCCGGGCCTGGGCACCATCCACGACCTGAACCAGGCGTACGACGCCGGGGCCTCCGTGGCCCGCATCGCCACCCACTGCACCGAGGCCGATGTCTCCATCCAGCACTTCCAGCACGCCCGCAAGCTCGGCATGGAAACCGTTGGCTTCCTGATGCTTTCCCACCGCGTCTCACCGGCAGAGCTCGCCAAGCAGGCCCGCATCATGGCCGACGCCGGATGCCAGTGCGTCTACGTCGTCGACTCCGCCGGCGCCCTGATCCTGGACGATGTCTCAGACCGCGTCTCGGCCCTGGTGGCCGAGCTCGGCGACGATGCCCAGGTCGGCTTCCACGGCCACCAGAACATGAGCTTCGGCGTCGCCAATTCGGTGTTCGCCGTGCGCGCAGGTGCCAAGCAGATCGACGGCACCCTGATGGCTCTGGGCGCCGGTGCGGGCAACTCCCCCACCGAGGTCCTCGCAGCGGCCTTCGACCGCCTGGACATCAAAACCGGCGTCGACATCCAGGGCGTCATGGCCGCGGCCGAGGACGTCGTCAAGCCGTTCATCACCCGCATGCCGGTCATGGACCGTGCCTCCATCATGCAGGGCTACGCCGGGGTCTACTCCTCCTTCCTGATCCACGCCGAGCGTGCAGCCGAACGCTACGGCGTCCCGGCCTACCGCATTCTCGAGGAAATCGGCAAGGCCGGCTACGTCGGCGGCCAGGAAGACATGATCGTAGACGTCGCGGTGCAGCTGGCAGCCGCCCGCTAAGCGCTACCTAAACGCAGGGGTCCGCCCCGCGGGATGCCACCATTGGTGGAATTCCCCGGGGCGGACCTTTTTGATGCCCGGCCGTCGCTGTGACTCGGCCCGGTCCCCGGTCGCCAGGGCTCAAGGCAAAGGGGGGGGAATGTGCGCCTTCGGATCGGGCCTTGCCCCTTGAGTCGGCGGAATGCCCCAGGGGCCATTCAATCGGGGTGGTGTTACTGCTCCGACTGGTAGACGTCGGGGATTCCGTCGTCGTCCGCGTCGATGTTCTCTTGGGCCTGCAGTTTCCGGTATTGCCGGTTCCTGCTGCCGAGCAGGACCGATGCCAGGAGTGCCGCCAGGATGGAGGCGCCCAGGATGGCGACCTTCGCGTGGTCGTTGGCGGGGCTGCCGAGCCCGAAGCTGAGTTCGCCGACGAGCAATGAGACGGTGAAGCCGATGCCTGCCAGGAGGCTGACGCCCGCAAGGTCCACCCATTTGAGCGCCGGGTCCAGCGTCGCCTTGGTGAATCTGGCTGTCAGCCAGGTTGCCGCCAGGATCCCGATCGGTTTTCCGGCCACGAGTGCCACGATGATGCCGATGGCGACGGGGTCGGTTAGTGCCGAGGCCAGGCCCTGGAATCCGCCCACGGCGACGCCGGCGGAGAAGAAGGCGAAGACCGGCACGGCGAAACCGGCCGAGAGCGGGCGGAAACGGTGCTCGAAGACCTCGGCCAGTCCCGGTCCATCGGCGTGCTTGCCGTGCTTGGTACTGTGCAGGACCGGGATCGTGAAGGCCAGGGCAACGCCGGCGACCGTGGCGTGGATGCCGGAGGCATGGAGCAGCGCCCAGGCGGCAAAGCCGATCGGCAGCAGGATGAACCAGGCCGCCGAGGGATTCAGCCCGAAGAAACGCCGGTACCTCTGGGCAAGAAAACCGTAGAGCGCCAACGGGACGAGGGTGAGCAGCAGGGCCGTGGTATTGATTTCGCTGGTGTAGAAGATCGCGATGATGGTGATCGCCATGAGGTCGTCGACCACGGCCAGGGTCAGCAGGAAGATGCGCAACGGGGTGGGCAGGTGTGAACCGATGACCGCCAAGACCGCAACGGCGAAGGCGATGTCGGTGGCCGTGGGAATGGCCCAGCCGGAGATGGTCTCGGGGTTTCCCCAGTTGATGGCCGCGTAGATCAGTGCGGGGACGACGACGCCGCCCACCGCCGCGGCGACCGGGACGATGGCCTTGCTGATCTGGCGCAGGTCCCCCGCAACGATTTCCCGTTTGAGTTCAAGGCCGACCAGGAAGAAGAAGACCGCCAGCAGGCCGTCCGCGGCCCAGGCGCCCAGGCTCAGTTCCAGGTGCCAGGGCTCGTAGCCGATCTTCAGGTCGCGCAGGGCGAAGTAGCTCTCGGAGGCCGGGGAGTTGGCCCAGATGAGGGCAACGACCGCGGCCATGACCAGCAGGGCTCCGCCGACGGTCTCCTTGCGGAGGATTGCACCGATGCGCAAGGCTTCGGGGTAGCTTCCGTACCCGATCAGGGGGCGTTTGGACGGTGGCTTCACGCTCATATTAATGAGTCCTTAAAGTGGGTTCGACAATTGACATTGCCGACCAGACTTCCCGGCGCACCTGACTTCAACCCTACGGCATAAGGGCAGTGCCCGGGCCCCAGCTTGCCCGCCATGCGCTCGCGCATCATGAGGTTGGCCGCGTTCAGGCCCTCGATTTCGACGGTTTTGCCGTACTTCTCGTATTTGGCGGTGACGGCATCCAGGGAGGCGATGGTGGAGGCGTCTCACAGGTGGGAGTTGTACATGTCGATGACAACGCGGTCGGGGTCATCTGCGTAATCGAACTGGGTGTAAAGGTCGTTCGAGGAGGCGAAGAATAGCTCCCCGTTGACTTCGTACGTGGCGATCTTGACGCCGAAGCGCTCCTCGATGCGTCGTTCCACGGTGACCCGGTGGGCGACTCGGTTGGCGAAGAGGACCATGGCGGTGAGTACCCAGACGCCGACGCCGATGGCCAGGTTGTGGGTCCAGACGGTGACGTTGACGGTGGCGAGCATGACGGTGTTTTCGCTCTCGGGCATCATGCGCAGCGTGGAGGGTTTGATGCTGTGCCAGTCAAAGGTGGCCACGGAAACGAAGATCATCACGGCCACCGACTCGGCCGGGGATGACCGGATCACCGTCGACCGGGCGAATAAGGAGGTCACGATCGTCGTGCGCTGACCCGGTAGCACCCAGACAAGGCGGGGACCCGACACACATTCTTGGGGGATGTGTGTTGGGTCCCCGCCTTCGCGTCGGGCTTTATGCGGCGCTTGCCGCCTTGGCTCCCGTTGGGAGTGCCGCGGGCTCCGGTCGGTCGCCTTCCAGATCCAGCTTGTGCGATTCCTTGGTGATGAAGATGGCGAGCGCGCTGATCACGCAGATCGAGGCGACCATGACCGAGACCCACACCGGGTTGCCGTTGCCCACGGTCAGCAGCGTCGCGGCCAGCAGCGGGGCCAGCCCGGCACCCAGCGTCGAGGCCAGCTGGTATCCCAGGGAGGCGCCGGTGTAGCGGGAGGTCGTGCCGAACATCTCGGAGATGAAGGCCGCCAGCGGCCCGTACATCGAGGCCTGGATCAGCGGGTTGCCGATCAGGAATGCGGCCAGGACCCATCCCATGTCCCCGGTGGCCAGCATCTGGAAGAGCGGGTAGGCCATCAGCGCGGCGGCCAGTGCACCGCTGATCATGACGGGGCGGCGGCCCACGCGGTCCGAGAGTGCGGCGAAGAACGGGATGGTGAAGATGTGCAGGAACGAGCCGATGCCGTGCACCAAGAGGACGGAGGTGCGGTCGGCGCCGCCGCCCACCGCCAGGGTGATGGCGAAGGTGGCCAGCAGGCCCTGGATGACGAAGGCCCCAGCCCCGCCGAAGGCGGCCAACAGGACGTTCTTGGGGTAGTGGCGCAGCACCTCGAAGAGCGGCACCGAAGGCTTCTTGGCCCCGGTTGCCGACTTCCGCTCCGCGGCCGCGGCTGCCTGTGCCGCGGCAAAGACCGGGGATTCCTGGATGCGCAACCGGATGAACATTCCCAACCCGACCAGGACGGCGCTGAGCAGGAACGGAATGCGCCAGCCCCACGCCAGAAAGCTTTCCTCCGGCATGGTGGAGCAGGCCGTCATGATGAGCGTGGCCAACAGCGCGCCGGAGGGACCGCCCATGTTGGTGACGCTGGCGGAGAATCCGCGGCGGCGCTTGGTGGAGTGCTCCAGGCTCATCAGCGCGGCGCCGCCCCATTCGCCGCCCACGGCAATGCCCTGGATCACGCGCAGGAAGACCAGGATGATCGGCGCGGCGACGCCGATCTGGTTGTAGGTGGGAATCAGGCCAATGAGGGTTGAGGCCACTCCCATGAGCGTCATGGTGATCACCAGCATGGACTTGCGGCCCACCCGGTCCCCGAAGTGGCCGAAGATGACTCCGCCCAGCGGTCGGGCGATGTAGCCCGCGGCCAGGGTTCCGAAGGATGCGATGGTGCCCACCATCGGGTCAAGGTTGGCAAAGAAAACCTGGCCGAAGACCAGCGATGCTGCAATGCCATAGAGCAGGAAGTCGTAGAATTCGACGACGCTGCCGAGGTAGCTGGAAAACAGGACGCGGCGCATTTGCCGTGGATCATGTGACGCGGGTTGGGAGACCGCTGAATGCTTGGTCATGATTGCTGCTTCTCTCAGGAGGAGGGGGGTGAGATCGCCTAACGGCTTAGGGGCTGGAGTGCGGGTGATTCCGTCACCGGGGGAACATCCGGGGACGGACGTTGGAACGGGATGATGTCCAGGTCGTTGGGAACGAACAGCTCCCCGGCAAAGGTTTCCTTTGCCCGCAGCCAGACGTCCGGATCCGCGGTTCCCGGCACCAGGTGGTGCAGTGCCAGGCGCGCGGCTCCGGCACGTGTGGCCAGTTCGCCGGCTTGCCGGGCCGAGGTGTGGGACTTGCGATGGTGTTCCATTCCGGCCTCGGCCGCCTGCGGCGACTCGTGGGCGTAGCCCCGGCGCACCCAGTCGAAGTCGATGGCCTCGTGCATGAGCAGGTCCGTATCCCGGGCCAGGCGGACCAGGTTCTGGGTCGGCGCGGTGTCACCGGAAATCGTGACCGAGCCCTCGGCCGTGTCAAAGCGGAACGCGAAGGCCGGTGCCACCGGGGGATGTTCCACCAGGATGGCAGTCACCTTCACGTTTTCGTCTTCATGGACGAGGAAGGGGTCCATGGCCGGGGTCGGATTGGAGTTCGGGTGGTAGCCGACGTCCGTGGGCAGCTCGATGTCCCGGACCGTGTACTTCTCGTGCGGTGCAGGTCGCAAGGTGTCGAATATCCGGTCGTTCAAATCGGTGGCGTAAGCGTTGACCAGGTGCTTGAACATGCCCTCCACGCCGGGCGTCGGGTCGCTCCCGCCAACCGCTTCGGGGTCCGGGCCCGAAACGTGGGTGGAGACCGGTGGGAGCATGCCCCGGTTGCCCGGGCCGAAGATCTTGACCGGCTGCGCACCCTGCGCAGCCAGGGCCAACGTCCCGAATACCGTCATCGACGCAAGGTCGACGGTGTGGTCGGAGTGCATGTGGGTGATGAAAATGCCCTTGAGCGAATTGAGCTCGATGCCGGCAAGCATGAGCTGGCGGCCCACTCCGTGGCCGCAGTCAACCAGGTAGGCGGATCCGTTGACCACGACGGCGGTGGCGATGCCCTGGCGTTCGCCGGCACCTTCACCCGTCCACCAACGGGGGCCACCCGCCGTGCCAAGAGCCACCACGTAGGGGCCGGAATGCTTGCTCATGTCTTGTCGTCCTTTGGAAAGAATCATTCGTGAGGCTGCTCACTTGCTTCCCCCAACTGTGCGCCAGACCATATCCTTTGTAAAACACACGTTGCGTGCAAACTACCTAAGGAAAACTTGTGATTGAACTGACCCTCAAGCAATTGCGGTATCTGGTCGTCGTAGCCGAAACCGGATCGCTCGCGGCAGCGGCGGAACAGCTGTTCGTTTCGCAGACCGCAGTATCCCTGGCACTGACCCAACTCGAGGCGGCAATTGGCGCCCCGTTGGCGATCCGGCGCAAATCCAAGGGCTCGGTGCTCACACCCGCCGGGGAGACCGTGGCGGCCCGCGCGCGCAGGATCTTGCGCGAGACCTCCGAGCTCGGAGGTGTTGTGGGCGAGCTCCAGGGTGAGCTGAGCGGCACCCTGCGGGTGGGCTGCTACCGGGCCTACTCATCACGCATCATCCCGGAGATGATCCAGTATTTTGCACAGAACCATCCAAACGTGGACCTGGCCTTCGACGAGGGTTCCTCGACGGAACTGCAGGCAAAGATGGTGGACGGCACCCTGGACGCCTGCTTCATTCTCCGCGGTCACGTTCTGTCACACAGTTCGTTCGAACCGATCGCCACCGTCGTTCCCAAGGTTCTGCTCTCCGCCAATCATCCATTGGCATCCAAACGGAAGGTGTCCTTCAAGGATCTCGCCGGGTTGCCCGCCGTGCTCTCCGACGTCAAGCCCGCCGGAACGCTGGTCGAGGCGATGATCCGCTCCATGGGTTTCGAGCCGGACGTGCGATGGCGTTCCTCGAGCACGGAAACCATCCGCTCCATGGTCGGTCGGGGCTTGGCCTACTCGGTCCTTCTGAGCATCTGGCCCGGACCGCTCAGCCAGGAAGGCCTTCCCTTGGTGCTCAAGGACATTTTCGAGCCCGTGCCGGAGAACGCCTTCGGCCTGGCCTACCCAGCGGGACTCGGCCCCACCCGAAAAATCGACGAACTGATGGCGTTCGGACGCGAGAAGTTCAGCATATTTTAGGCGCGCGGGTGCGAGCGCCATCCATGGGCAAATTCACGGTGGACGAAGTGGGCCAACCGCTTACTTCGACGTTTTTGTGGAGCAATTTCGTCGATTCCCCTGTCAGCGGACCGATCCCCGCGGGCACCGTGCCGCCACCCGGCACGCATCCTGTCTCCTGCCACCGAACGTCGGCAATCATGGATGCATGGCTTCCCCATCTTCCTTGTCAGTCATCGATTTCACCGGTGCCGGCGTCGTGGTCACCGGCGCGACCTCCGGACTCGGTGCCGCGACTGCACGTCTCTTTGCCTCCCACGGAGCGCAGGTTGTGGTGTGCGGCCGCAACGAAGCCAAGGGCACTGCACTGGCCGAAGAAATCGGCGGAGTGTTTGCGCACGTCGACGTGCGCGACGAAGACTCGATGCGGACAGCCTTGGATCTTGGTGCCCGGGCACCCCGCGGACTTCGGGTCGCCGTGTCCGCAGCGGGCTCGGCCATCATCGAGAAGACCCTGGGCCGCAGCGGCGCGCACTCGCGTGCGTCCTTCACCGACCAGCTCGAGACCAACCTGGTCGGATCCTTCACCCTGCTGACCATGGCGGCAGAAGCCATGTCCGGCAACGCACCCGAAGCCGACGGATCCCGCGGGGTCATTGCGTTGACCAGCTCGGTTGCCGCCTACGAGGGACAAATGGGCCAGCTGGCCTACGCCGCCTCCAAGGGCGGGGTCAACGCCATGGTCCTTCCCGCCGCCCGCGATTTGGCGCGTCACGGAATCCGTGTCCTCGGCGTGGCCCCGGGCGTCTTCGACACCCCGTTCATGGATGTCCTCAGCGACGAGGCCAAGTCGGGCATCGGTGACGCCGTGTCCTTCCCGCAACGGCTCGGGCACGCCGGCGAGTTCGCCCAAATGATGCATTCGCTGATATCCAACCCCATGCTCAACGGCGAGGTCGTCCGCCTCGACGGTGCACTGCGCCTGGGCATGCGCTAAGTCCCCCACCAGCCCAAACACCCCCCTATCATTCCCGGAGATCCAACCGCCATGCTTGCAGCCGTCGCCCACGCCCAGAACCCGAACGACCCGCTTTCCTGCCTCGAACTGCGCGAGGTCCCCACACCGGTTCCCCCGGCAGGCTGGACCCGAGTGAAGGTCAAGGCCTCGTCACTGAACATGCATGATGTGTGGACCTTGCGCGGGGTGGGGCACGATCCCAAGAACATCCCCATCATCCTTGGTTGCGACGTCGCCGGTGTCACCGACGACGGGCGCGAGGTCGTCATCTACCCGGTGATTGCCGACCCGGATGCCGGGAACGGGGACGAGACCCTGGACCCGAACCGGGCACTGCTCTCCGAAAGCCACGACGGCGGCTTCGCCGAGTACATCGTGGTGCCCGATCGCTGCGTGATCCCCATGCCCGAACAGCTCTCCTTCGAGGAGGCCGCCTGCCTGCCCGTTGCCTGGTCGACCGCCTACCGGATGCTCTTCACCCAGGGCCAGCTCAAGGCCGGGGACCGGGTGTTGGTCCAGGGAGCCGGCGGCGGCGTCGCCTCCGCTGCCATCGCGCTGGCCGCGGCCGCGGGTGCCACGGTGTATGCCACCAGCCGCACCGCCGAGAAGCGCGCGCTGGCCTTGGAGCTCGGCGCTCACGCGGCTTTCGAGTCGGGGGCCCGGCTGCCCGAGCGCGTGGACCTGGTCATCGAGACGGTCGGGGAGGCCACCTGGGGACATTCGCTGCGCTGCCTGCGCCCGGGCGGGGCCATCGTGATCGCAGGAACGACTTCCGGCACCAGCCCGGAGGCGGACTTGGGTCGCATCTTCTACCAGCAACTGCGCGTGCTCGGTTCCACCGGATCCACCCGCCACGAAATGGTCGCGATGCTCCGCATGCTGGCCACCACGGGCCTGCGTCCGCGCATCGACAGGGTGTTGCCCCTGGAGCGCATCCACGAAGGCTTCGCGGCCATGATGGCCGGGGAAACCAACGGCAAGATCGTCATCACCGTCGCTTGAGTCCCGGGCACTGTGCCATGATCAAGAACGTGAACGAGCCAACAACCGTGCCCTCCCCCTCCGCGTCCCGAACCGCCGGATCCCAGACCCTGGCCCGAGGGCTCGAGGTGTTGCGCCTGGTGGCGGGCACCCCGGCGGGGCTGGGCATCAACGAGGTCGCCGAGCACGCCGGCATCCACCGCACCGGTGCCTACCGACTGCTCAACACGCTCTGCGACGCCCAGCTGCTCCACCGCGGTGCGGACGGGCGCTACCGCGGTGCCGCAGGACTGCTTTCCCTCTCGGCCTCGGCCTACCACTCGCTGATGGCGGCCGCCGAGCCGGTGCTACGCCGCTATGCCGATGAGCTCGGAGCCACCCTGGCCCTGATCGTGCGCGAAGGTGACGAGGCCATCGCGCTGCGGGTCACCGCCCCGACCTCCGGCACCTACCATGTGTCCTTCGCCGAGGCCTCGCGGCATCCGCTGGACCTCGGCGCCGCGGGGCACGCGATACTGGCCAGTGAGCCGGCGAGCCCCGGAGAGGATCCACGCGTCACCGCCGCCCGTTCCAAGGGATATGCACAGACCTTCGGCGAGGTGGAGCCGGGCATGCACGGCCTGGCCGTGCCGCTTGACCGCAGCATCAGCGGCGTCCCTGCCTGCCTGAACCTGATCACCGTGCGCGAGGAGCAAGCCACCACCGCCATCGCGGTGCTGCAGCGGGCCGCCCGTGCGCTCGAGGGCTCATTGGCCTAGGTCCGTTCCCCCGCGCGCTTGGCGCCGCGCCGATCGAGCCAAAACCGTGCCAACAGATGGCACGCTGTGTTTGACGTGCATCACAACGACTGGTGAACTAGTTCTCACTAGTTGTGCAGATACCGAATGAGTTGTGCACTATTTACACACGGAAAGTTTGATGTGGCCATGAACAGCATCCCCGCCAGCGAAGTCCTGATCATCGGAGCCGGCCCCGCCGGCCTCATGCTCGCCAACATCCTGGGGATGTACGGCCGCAGCGTCACGGTGCTCGAAGCCCGCGACGAACTCATCGACTACCCGCGCGGCGTGGGCCTGGACGACGAGTCGCTGCGCACCATCCAGACCGTGGGCCTGGTGGACACGGTGCTCCCGCACACCGCCCCGCAGCACATCATGCGACTGGTCAACGGCTCCGGCAAGACCATCATGATCAACAACCCGCAGACCCGGGAATTCGGCTGGGACCGCAAGCACGCCTTTATCCAGCCGGAGGTCGACAAGGCACTGCATGCCGGGCTATCGCGTCACGCCAACGTCAGCGTGCACTTCGGCCACCTGGTCGAGGACGTCATCGAGGACGCCGCCGGCGTCACCGCCATTGCCCGCGTCACCGGCGCCGACGGCACCGAAACAGAACGCCGCTTTTCCGCGCAGTATCTGGTGGGCTGCGAGGGCGGCAAGTCCCCGACCCGCAAGCGCATGGGCGTGAGCTTCGAGGGCGACTCCCCTTCCACCCGCTGGCTGGTTGTCGATGTCGACAACGACCCGTTGGGCACCCCGAACGTGTTCCTGGGCGCCGACCCCAAGCGCCCCTACGTCTCGATCGGCCTGCCCCATGCGGTCCGCCGCTGGGAGTTCATGCTCCACGACCACGAGGACGAATCGGTGGTCACCTCCAAGGAGTGGGTCGCCGAGATGCTCAAGGACCACGTACCTGACCCGCACAACCTTTCCTACATCCGCCGCCGCGTCTTCACCCACCACGGCCGCGTGGCGGGTTCCTTCCGCAAGGGCCGCCAGCTGATTGCCGGGGACGCGGCGCACCTGATGCCGGTATGGATGGGCCAGGGCTGGAACTCGGGAATGCGCGATGCCACCAACCTGGGCTGGAAGCTCACCAGCGTGCTGACCGGAACCGCCGGCCAGGACATCCTGGACACCTACACCTCCGAGCGCAAGGACCACGCCAAGGCCATGGTTGATTTGTCCATGACCCTGGGCTCGGTCATCAAGCTCACCAACCCGTTGGCCGTCGCCGCCCGCGACGCAGCCTCCTCGGTGCTCAACCTCTTCCCGTCCGCCAAGAGCTACTTCTCCGACATGCGCTTCAAGCCCATGCCGCGCTACACCGCAGGCGTGCTGGCCGATCCCACCACCCAGGCCTCGGGCAACGCCGCCGCGAAGCTCACCAGCAAGCTGATCCCGGTGCTTACCGCCAACAACAAGGTTTCGCCGGTCGGCGTCCAGTTCCCGCAGCCGCGCGTGAACTCGCCGCTCGGTCAGAACCTGCTGCTCGATGACGTCATCGGCAACTGGTGGACCGTGCTGGTGTGGGGCAACGACCCCAAGGACGTGCTCCCCGCCCACTCCATCAAGGCTCTCGAGGCCCTCGGTGCCAAGCTCGTGGCCCTGGTTCCCGAAACCCAGCGTGAATGGGCCCAGGAACACATGAGCGAGGACGTGTTGGTGCTGGGAGACCACACCGGCGCGTTGAAAAAGTGGTTCGACGAGCGCCCGACCCCGATGATCTTCCTTCGCCCGGACCGCTTCGTCGCCGGAGCCTGCCTGCACCAGCACGGGCCTGCCACGTTGCAGGCCATCCTTGATTCCATGGGAAGTGCAGCCGATCATGCCCCTGCCAAGCCGCCGGCCTCCGCCCTGGCGGCATAGGGGGGAGCCGGCCCGGCAAGCGACAACGAACAACGACAGGTACCGTCTCTGCTCCCGTTGACCGGGTGGGGGGGACGGTATCAGTCTGGTTTCCTACTGTGCAGCTACACCTGCGGCGTGGGGCACCGGCGGCTTTCAGGGTTCAAGGACCGGGGCCAGCTGGCGGCCGGCCCCGTGCAGGATCCTGGTCCGCTCCCCCGGGGCCTCCGAGCCCACAACCCCCGCGGGTGGACCGGGTACCCATGTCCACCCATGGCCTTCGGCCAGCGCGCGCAGATTTCTTCGGTTGATTTCCTGCAGGGCTGTGGGCTCGTCGGGGAAGCTGCCGAGCACCAACACACCGTCGGCAAAGCCGCGGGCGAGAGCTGCTTCCAGGGTCAGCGCCGTGTGGTTCAGCGTCCCGAGGTCCGGCCGGGTGACCACCACCAACCGTGCCCCGAGCGCGCCGGCAACATCGGCGATGGTGTCCCCGGCCAGGGTCAGGGACACCAGAAGTCCGCCGGCCCCCTCGACGATGACGACGTCGTTCTCCTCGGCCAGTTCATGCACGCGCCGAAGGTGGTCGGCAAGAACGGGAAGCGCTTCGGCCGCCAGGGCGCCGCCGGCGTGCCGGGCCGCGTCCACCGGTGCCATGGGGTCCGCCAACCGAACGCCTTCTTCGAGTCCCAGCGACGGCGGGTTCCCGAGCCAGTCGCCGATCGACTGGACGTCGCCTCCCTGCCCGGGCGCCACACCGGTTTGTGTCGGCTTGTAAATGGCAACCAGCTGCCCCGCATCCAGGGCGCAGGCGGCCAGGGCCGCGGTGACGACCGTCTTTCCGACATCGGTGTCGGTCCCGGTGACCACGAGAATCATGCCATCGCCTCCCTCGGACCCAGCGCAGTCCATACCGTCCGCGGTGCCTGAAAGGAGAGCAGGTGCATCCAGTTCGGTTCCTCGCCTGCCGGTCTCAGGTCCGGCAACGCCCGTGCCGCGGCGGCCAGCACCACCTCGGTTTCCATCCGTGCCAGCCCGGCGCCTAGGCAGCGGTGGATGCCGAATCCGAAGGCCAGCGAGTCGTCGTTGGCCTCCCCCAGGACACCACCGGAGAGCCTGAGCACCAGCTGCTCCCCGGCGGCAAAGCGTTGCCCGTCAAGTTCGATGTCCGCCGCGACGCGGCGGCGCCAGGTCGGCACCGAGGAGGCCTGGGCCAGCGCCTCGTCCACCAGCTCCGCCACGGCCTTCTCCGAGTCGGCGCATTGCGCCCAGCGGTCCTCGTGCAGGGCGGTGCGCAGCGCGGTGGCGATGAGCATGGCGGTGGTTTCCTGCCCGGCAATGGTCAGGAAGTAGCCCAGTGAGCGGATCCGTGCCGCGTCGACCCCTGAATGGTGCAGCGCCGCGTAGAGGTTTCCGTCATTGCGGGTCACGGCCTCGGCCACGGAGGTCTCGAGCCAGGCATGGAACCCTGCGGCGCTGGCAGCCAGCTCCAGCTGGCGCTTGGCATCGGGCCAACCCCAGAAGAGTTCCAGCGAGTCCTGGCTCCAGGCCTTGAGGTCCTCGGCCGGCGGTATCGGGACCCCGGTGAGCCGGTGCATGACCTCGGGCGGAATCACCGCCGCCAGTTGCTGTGCCAGGTCGATGCTGGCACCGCCGCGGTACTCCGCGGCAAGCCCCGCACAGATCGCCGCCACGCGTTCCTTGATGGGACCTACCTGCGCGGCGACCTTCGCGGGGCTGAAGAACCTGGCCACCACCCGGCGCACCGCCAGGTGGTCGGACCCGCTTGCACTGGCCAGCACCGGCGGCAGGAAGAACCTCGCCGCCGCCAGGATGCGCAGCGCCGCCGGCTCCAGGTCGATGGCGGTGTCCAACGCGTTGTCCGGGGTGAACACCTCGGGGCGCAGCAGGATCCGGCGCACCAGGGCGGGGTCCTCGATGCTGCGGTAGCGGCGGTTGACTTCCACGGGGTAGGCATCGGGCAGCGGTCCGGCCAGGGGCGCCAGCTCCCCGAGCGTGGCGGCTGGGGAGGCAAAGGGGCAACTCATGATTCTTCCTCCAGGATGGTCCGGGCAATGGCGTGCAGGGTCTCGAGCAGGGCATCGGGATCGTGGTCGGCGTGCGCGGTGATCCGCAGCCGCGACACCCCGTCGGGAACACTCGGCGGCCGGAAGCAGGCCACGGCGATGCCGCGGCCGCGCAGCGAGGCGGCGGCCCTC
>NZ_JBIXLM010000063.1:0-15258 GCF_045798545.1 Paeniglutamicibacter sp. ORCA_105
CGATGCCGGTCAGGTCCCGACGCAACATGTCGTTGCGGGCATCGCAGCCGTTTCGGTCAGGGTCCTTCCAGCCGCTGCCGAAGAGGCTACGTTCGTAGCCCGTCTTTGGAGCCCTGCCCTTGATGGGGATGCCTGCAAGCTGATGCAACGTTGTGCTTGCCTCGGCCTTCGAGGCGTTTTCCGTGATCGAGGGCGCGGAAGCTGCCTTCGATCTGACTGCCGCAGAATTCGACGGTACGGTCGGAGCGGGCGTTGCCGCCACCTCGGGTTCGGGCACGTGTTCGGAAACTGTTGGCGCTGGCGCCGGTGCCTCCGACCAAACCACCAGGGGTTCATCGACAGGAGCTTCCGACCAGATGACCGGAGCGGCAACGGCGGACGCGTCGGAACCAGCGCAGGATGTCAGGACCAGGCCGAGAACAAGCACCATGGCAGAAAGCAGGCCTGCAGTGCCTGGCCTCTTACCGGGATTGGGCTCCGTCCGCGCCCAGGCTCCACCCGAGCCCGCACGATCGCCGTCATTCACAGGCGACACCGTCGCCGTCCCTATCAAGTTTTCTGCTGTAGCCGGGATCGCCCTTGTAGATCGGGTCTGCTCCAGCGTTTCTTACCGCTGTGCAGTTCTTGTAATAGGTGTTGGCGGTGACCTTTGGAGCCTTGGGCTTGGCAGACTCTTTCTTCTCGCGAGCCTTTTCTGCGGCAAGGGCGGATTTCGCTTCTTGTTCACGGACCTTGGCCGCTTGCGCATCCGCTGCCTTCCGGGCGGCCTTTGCCTTGGCCGTTGCCTCCGCCTTCGCCGCCGCTGCCTTCTTCTTGGCGTCGGCCGCTGCCTTCTCAGTGGCTGCCGCTTCCTTCTTCTTGGCGTCGGCCGCTGCCTTCGCTGTGGCGGCAGCGGCTTCGTCCGCTTTCTTCTTCGCTTCGGCAACCTTCCGGGCTTCGGCTTCGCGGGCCGATGCCAGATCGGCCTCGGCCCGATCGTGGGCATCCTGGTCGACCCAGACCAGAGCACCTGTTGAATCCGCGTCGCAGTAGTTGTTCGCGGTGCCCTGGGTCATGACCTGATAATCGAATTCGCAGGACTGGCCGACGTAGCTCGCGAGATCAGCCGGGAGGGTCTCGGCCACCGCGGCTTCCTCGAGCAGCGTATCCCCGTTTCCGGCGTCGGCCGTGGCCGTCGAGCAACCGACCAGCGTGAGGGCAAGTACGACACCGGCGATGCCCTTTCCAACGATGCCCCGCGACATTCGTTTACTGTTGCCGTCCCTGGCATCACGCGTCGCGAGCCCCCTCGGCGGCCCTTCCAAACTCATGACGCGCCGCCGCATGCAAAAGAAACCCTTGTCCGTGCTCATAATTCCCCAAGTCATCAAATATTTCGATCAACGGATCAAACCATAGCCAACACCGTGACGACTAGTCATTTCTTACTTTGTTGCATGGCAACGGCGAACGTGAAAACTCGGGATGACAGCGAAGTATGCGCACGTGCAAAAATCGAATGTGACCCCTTAAGTCGAGCCGTCCGGCACGCAACGTATTCCTTGTCGGATCCACGGGGGGGGTGGGGTCCCCCGGGAAGTCAGGCGGCCGACCCCACCCCGGCCCAGCGCAGCACCCGCAGCGCGCGCAGGGTGTTCCAGCGGCTCGGCTCACCCTCCGGTGCATCGACGTCCAGATAGGTTTCCCCGGGCCAGGTAACCCCGGCAGACCAGCGACCGTCCTCGCCGCGTTTGTCGATCAGCGCCTCAACCGCCGGGTCCAACCGCGGATCAAACGAGCTTCCCGCTGCCCGGAAGTAGTCCAAGGAACGCAGCACGTCGTAAAACCAATACGGCGGGAAGGAGAAGTTCAGGTAGCGGCCTTCGGCCACTTCCCCGGTGCTCAGCCGCTTGAACCCCGAGCGCTTCAGCAGGTATTCCTCGCCACGGGACCGGGCGTCGGCGAGCACCGCTGGCGCCTCCCCCACGGCGCGCTCGTGTTCGAGAAGTCCCTCGAGCACGCCGAGGGTGGTGTCGAAGGAAGAGACCTTGGATGAATCGGGGGCCTCACAGTTCCAGCCGCCGTCGGGCAGTTGTTCGGTGAGCAGCCGCGAGATGATCCGCTCGCTGCCCTCGCCGAGCTGTCCGAAGTAGGCACCTTGGGAAAGGACACCGCCATTGATGCAGGGTTCGACCTCTCCATGGAAGTAGGGCAGGTTCTCCCAGTACTTCCAGGTCACCGATTCGCGCACCCTGTCCACCGCCGCGCGCACGGGCGGATCCTTCGGTTCGGCACCGAGCCGGCGCAGCAGCGCCAGCGACCAGAACACGGACTTCCGGCTGTGGTCCTCGCCGTATTCGTCGTTGTTCCAGTATCCGCGGGCATCCTGCAACGCCAGCAGCTGGGCCCCGAAACCCTCAACGGTTACTCGGGATCGTTCCTTGGCCACCTCGGTTTCGGGGGCGTCGAGCAGATCGCGCATCACCTGCCAGCGGAGAGAGGGGTCGGAGTCGAGCAACCAAGCCACAATGTCCATCCCCCCATTGTTGCCCTCCGCGGAGCATGGTTCCAGGGTCAAGAGAGAACATCCTTGCTGGCGAATCTGCCATAGGCCAGAGCGCCGAACACCAGCAGGTACCCTCCCTGCAGCAGCGCGTTCTGCCCGAATTCACTCCAGCGGATTGGGTCGCGCAGCAGATCGGCAAAGCCCAGCCAATGATGGGTGAATAGCCATGGATGCAGCCAATCCAGTTGCGGTAGCTGGCCCAGGATCTGCGCGGTCACGGCCAGTACGGCGATGGCGGCCATGGCGCCAACGGGCACGTCGGTCAGCGTGGAGATGAACAGGCCCAGCATGGTGAGCCCCAGCAGCGACACCGCCACGTAGAGCGCCACCAAACCCACACGCAACACTGCTGCGGGTGCGGAAATGGTGGTTCCCGACAGCAGCGTCACCGGCCCCGTGGGGAAGAGCAGCGCACCGATGCCTAGTCCGCACACTGCCACCATGGCCGCCGCGGCCAGGCAGAAGAGCGCCGCCACGATGAACTTGACCAGCAGTAGGCGCGGGCGGGAGGCGGGTGCGGTAAGCAGGTAGCGCAGCGTCCCGGTCCCGGCTTCGCCGGCGATGGTGTCCCCGGAAACCACCGCGACAGTCAGCGGCAGGAACAGCGGGATGCACACCAGCAAGCCGGTGATTGCAACAAACAAGCCGTTTCCCGCCACGCGGTCAAGGAACGCCGGCCCCCGCCCGCTGGGCGGGCCCGACGTCAGGCGCACCGCGACGGCAATGAGCACCGGCACCGCGCCCAGCGCCAGGAGCATCGCCCAGGTGCGGCGGCGCCGAAAAAGCAACGCCACCTCGTTGGCCAGCAATCCGCTACTGGACAAGGTCGAACCCCTCCCCCGTCAGTGCCACGAATCTCTCTTCGAGGCTGGCCGCCTGAACCGTGAAGCCGCGCACGCGCACGCCTGCGGCGACCAGTTCCTCCACTAGCCTTTCGGGCTCGGGCGCCTCGGAGCCGAGCACCGCATCAAGGACCCCGTCGTCGCCGGCGGGCACCGGGTCGACACGCGCGTCGAGGCCCAGCCGTTCCAGCACCGCCAGGGCAACTCCGGTGTCCGGGGTGCGCAGGGAGAGCAAGGGCCTCCCATCGGCCCGCAATTCCTCCAGCGTGCCTTGGGCCACCAGGTTTCCGTTGCTCATCACCGCCACGTGGCTGCACGTCTGTTCGATCTCACTGAGCAGGTGGCTGGAAACAAAGACCGTGGTCCCCTCCGTGGCGAGCACCCGGATCAGGTGTCTGACCTCGCGGGTTCCCTGCGGGTCCAGCCCGTTGGTCGGTTCGTCGAGCACCAGCAACTCGCGTTCGGCCATCAGCGCATGGGCAATTCCCAGGCGCTGCTTCATGCCCAGCGAGTAGGCGTGCACTGCCAGCCGTGCGGCCTTGCCCAACCCGACCTTATCCAGGGCTGCGTCCACGCGGCGATGGCGGGTGGACGCGTCGGAGGTGCGGTCAGCGGAATCAAGCCGAACGAGGTTGGCCCGACCGGAGAGGAACGGATAGAACGCGGGACCTTCGATCAGGGAACCCACCCGCGGCAGCACCCGGGCTGCCGCAGCGGGCATGGGTTCGGCGAGTAGCGAGATGCTGCCGGCATCGGGGGTTGCCAGGCCCAACAGCATCCGGATGGTGGTGGTCTTGCCCGAGCCATTTGGTCCCAGGAATCCGAAGATCGAACCCCGCGGCACGGCAAGGTCCAGGTCATTGACCGCGCGGCGTTTTCCAAAGCTCTTGCCCAGCCCCGTCGTGCGGATGGCCAGGTCCTCGGGCTCCGGCACCCCGGTCACCGGTCGTTGGCCGCGGCCTGTAGCCTGGCCACCGTCACGGCGCCGAAGACCATGCGCCCGTCATCGGTGACCAAGACATTGAGCAGCGAGGTGTGCAGCAGTCTTCCGCCTTCGACCGGGGTGGCCAGCTGGTTCAGCAGTTCGTTCGCAGCCAGGTCCTCGGGGACCTGGCTGGCGGGAACCACCACGACGGTGTCCCAGCCGGTGCCGTTGATCGCGTCGGAGGGATCGGCGAGGTCCTTGGCATCTGGTTCGACGGTTTCGTCCTTGGCACCGGGTTTGTGGTCCGGGAACCGCTTGGAGTTCTTGTGGCCAAGATGATCCTTCGGGATTTGCTGTTCGCGCACCTCCGCCCCCGGCGGTGGAGTGAATTCAAAGAGATCGGCTGCAGGTGTCTCCGGGGCGAATGTGGTGAATCCGACGGCTATGGCCGGATCTTCCTGCCCGACCGCATCCACGACGACCTCCAGTGGTGCCCCGGTGGCGGCGTCGACGCCGATGCTCACCTTTGCTATCAGCGAGTCGTCGCTGCGCGGGTCCAATTCAAGAATGTAGGCGTCCCGGCCGGCCACGCGAGTGTCGTCCTGCACGCTGATGTCGGTGTTTGGCCCCATTGCATCGAGGAAATGGTCGGCGACCACCGCGGGAGTTGGCGGCTGCATCGTATGCCGTGGCGGGCCGGCTTGGCGGTGGGTTTCGGGAAGCGTCACATGGACCGCGGTGTTCTCGGCCGAGTCGTAGTGCCACAGCGAGGAACCATTTAGGATGACGTTCTGCTCGTTCATCTCTTCCATGACCTGGATCCGCGCCTTGTCCGGTCCGTCCACGTAAACCCTTGCCTCGTGGGTTCCCGAGAGCGCCGAGAGCATGCCAAGCATGTCGGCGCCGGTGGATTCGGGATCATCCGAGGAAGGAGAACCGACCCCGGCCTCCGAGGGACCCGGCCGCGCCATGCCGGGGCTTCCCGCATCCGGCAGCTGCGGGATCCCCAGGTCGAGCGTCGTGCGGGCGGTGCCGGAGAAGTCGGTGACATGGGATCCCGCGATCATCTGCAGGATCTGTTGCGGCGTCTTGGCTTCGAGCTGCACCTGGGCGTTCGCGGAGATCGAGGCTCCCACCGCGAAGGCGGCAATGACGGCGGGCGCCAGCGCGGCGGGTATCCATTTCTTGAGTACAGCGGGTTTCACGGCCATCAATCCCCATCAAGCATCTTGGTACCTCCACCGTACGCCGCTGCAGCGGCGTTGGCGATGCCAAGCAGGGGGCTCCGGACGGCCGGTAGGAACCGTCAGGCTTCCGAGGCATCGGCTTCCGGTCCGGGTTCCCACCGCAGCAAGTCCCCGGGTTGGCATTCGAGCACGTCGCACAATGCCTCAAGCGTCGCGAAGCGAACTGCCTTGGCCCGTCCGTTCTTGAGAACGGCCAGATTGGCCGGGGTGATGCCGATGCGTTCGGCGAGCACTCCAACCTGCATCTTGCGCCTGGCAAGCATGATGTCGATATCCACGATGATCGGCATCAAATAACCTCGTCGAGTTCGGCGCGCATTCCCAGCGCCTGGGCCAGCAGCATGCGCAGCACAATGACGATGAGCGCCACCCCGCCGACCAGCAGTGCCCCGCCGCAGAGCAGCAGGACAATTCCCGGGGCGACGGCCTCACCTGGGGCCAGCACCACGGCCATGGCGAAGGTGAGCAAGGCTGCCGCCGCGACGGCGCCAATCACGATGTCCACGTAGCGGAAGGCGCCGCGGGAGAAAACCGTTCCCCTGCGCACCATGCTCAACAACCGCCACACGCAGACCATGGAAACCTGGACGGTGACGATGCCCAGCAACACGATCACGATCACGGGGGTCCGCACGGCAATGACCTCGGGGCCCGCCTCATTCAGGTCGATGGCCAGCAACGGGACCATCACTGCCTGCACGAACAACGATCCGGCAAGACCCAGCGCAAGGACAATGCGCAACGCTAGGACAGTAATGTTTCCCATTGGGGTCTCCTAATATCGAGTAACGACTCTAATCTATCGTTATACGATAAGTCGAGCAATACTGCCATGCGCACAGAGGACCTCGTCGGGCATGAAACGGAGGGCGAACCAAAGCGGTCCGCCCTCCTTCATCCCCTGCAATACCACGCGAAAACGACTACCTGACAGGAGTCTCGGCAAGGATCGCGTCGATCTGTCCTGCCGCCTCGCGCATGCCCTCGTCCATGCCCATCTTGGTCATTTCCTCGAGTTGCTCGGCGCTTTCAAATGAGGACACCGAGGTCATCCTGGTTTTCCCGTCTTGCTCCTCCAGGCTGACCACGCAACGCGTGGTGCCGAGAAAGCCGCTTGGCTCGCCGTCGTCCCCGGCGAACCCGTCCTGGAATTCAAAGCCGTTCGGCGCATCCACCGACAAGATCTTCCACCAGCCACGGGCCTTTTCGCCGTCCGGTCCACTCATGTAGTACCTACATTCCCCGCCTTCGGAAAACTCATGCCGAACAAAGGTTGCGGGCCACGTCGGCGGCCCCCACCACCGTTCGAGCTGCCGGGGATCTTCCCAGACCTGCCAGACGCGTTCCTTCTTTGCCTCGAATTCGGCAACGAGCGTGAGTGTGAGGTTTTCCGGGTCGGTTTGAACGCTGATGACGCTCATGGTTTTGCTCCTTCATGTTCGCCGGAGAGAATGTCTCCGATCATGCCGACGCGTTGCCGCCAAATGCCCTCGTAGGCTTCCAGCAGCCGGGCTGCACGGCGCAAGGATTCCAGGTTCCCGTGCACAATCTGCTCCCTTCCGCGTCGCTCTTTGGTGATCAACGATGCTTTCTCGAGCACCGCCACGTGCTTCTGCACGGCTGCGAAGCTCATGTCATAGCGCTTCGCCAAATCGGAGACCGACTGCTCCCGGAGCATCGCCTGCTTGATGATGTCGCGCCGGGTTGCATCTGCCATGGCTTGGAAGATGCGGTCGATCTCGAGTTCACTCAATACATGTACAACCATTTGGTTGTACATTAGCGCGTCGCAAGGTCCGGCACAAGGGGTAGCTGGGGTCTATTTGGGCTCCGGGGCTTGGAAGCACCGACGGCCCGCGTCGACGTAATCCAACGACCGGTCAACGTCGACGCTGCCGCCCGGCATCGACGCCACGATGTTCGGGACTCTGGACCGCAGGTGCGCCAACCGGATGCACCGAACCCTCCGCCACTGAAAATCAGCGCGCGCCCGGATCGTCCTTCGGCTGGGGATCCCCCGTGCCCGGGTGTTCCGCGGCGGTTTCGGGAAGGTCTCGTGCCGTGGTGTCGCCGTACACCCAGCTGGCGAGGGTGCGCAGCTTGGACTCTGATTCGGAACCGGGATCCGTGGTGTAGATGAACATCGTCTGGTCCGGCTCCCCGGTGACCGTCAGGGCCTCGTAACGGATGTCGAGGCGGCCCACCAGCGGGTGGTCGAGCCGCTTGATCCCGTCACGGCGCTCGACCACGCGATGGTCGGCCCACCATGTGCGGAACTCGGCGCTGTTCATTGCCAGCTCCCCAACGAGCTGGGCCAGGAGCGGATCGTCCGGGTGGCGGCCGGCATCCAGGCGCAACGTACCCACCATCGAGGAGGCGGTCTTCTCCCAGTCCACGTAGCGGGTCCTGGCTTCCTCGTCCAGGAAGGCCCAACGGATCAGGCTGCGTTGGCGTACCGGCTTTGCGGGAAAGTCCGCCAGGAGAAAGGCGGCCAACGGATTCATGGCCAGCACCTCCGTGCGTCGCCCGCGGATGAATGCCGGGTGCTCGGTGAAGGAGGCCAGCAACAAGTGCAGGGAAGGGCGCACCTGCTGGACGGTGCTCTCGGGTTCGGTACGGCGCGGGCCGGCCACAGCACGGGCAAGGTCGAACAGGTGCCGGGTGGCCAGGTCATCGAGCTGCAGCGCATGGGCCAAGGCATCCAACACGGCTTCGGACGGACGCTTGTGCCGACCCTGTTCCAGACGGGTGTAGTAGTCGGTGCTGACCTTGGCCAGGGCGGCGATTTCCTCCCGCCGCAGTCCTGGCACGCGTCTCCTCGGTCCCCCGTCACCGACAGGGGAAACCAACGCGCGGCGGACCTTGAGGAACTCACCAAGCTCGGTGCCAGCTGTCATCTCCGGGCTCCTTTCGCCTCTGTCCATGATCCCACTTCCAAGGATGCGGGGCATTACGGCGTGCGGTGCATCTTGTGGATTGCCGCCTGGGCCAACGGCTTGACCACCAGTTCATCGATGTTCACGTGGTGGGGTCGATTCAGGGTCCAGGCGATGCATTCGGCGACGTCGTCGGCCGAGAGCGGCTCGGAAACCCCGGCATAGACGGCATCGGCCGCAGCCTGGTTCCCGCCCAGACGGCGAAGGGAGAACTCCTCGGTGTGCACCAATCCCGGCACGATCTCGATGACGCGGATCGGTTCGCCGTTCAGTTCCAGCCGCAGGGTCTGGGCAATGACCCGCTCCGCGTGCTTCGCCGCGGCGTAACCGCCGCCGCCCTCATATGTGCCCTGGCCCGCCACCGAGGATACAACCACGATGTCGCCACGCCCCGAGGCACGCAGGGCGGGCAACAGCGCCTTGGTCAGCCTGAGGGTGCCCAGCACGTTGACCTCGTACATCCAGGACCACTTTTCCAGGTCCGCGTCGGCGACGGTCTCGGTGCCGCGCGCACCGCCGGCGTTGTTGACCAGCACCTGGACTTCGCCGGCGGCCTCCACGATGCGCGCCACGTCGTCATCGGAAGTAATGTCGGCGGCCAACACGTCGCAGCCGATCTCCGCGGCCAGCGCCTCGAGGCGGTCCCGGCGCCGGGCGACGGCCAGCACCGAGAACCCGGCGGCAACCAGGTGGCGGGCGGTGGCTGCACCGATGCCGGAGCTCGCGCCGGTGACGACGGCACGACGGCGGCCGGTGAACTTGGTGGACTGATTCGCTATGGTGTTCATGGGTTCCATTCCACCAGCCACCGGCACCAGGCCAGGGGCTCCAGCCGGGCCCACTTTATCCGGGGTATGCCATACCCAGGATCAGCTGGGCCCCGCCCGTGGCCCCCATGCGCCGGCCGGCGTGATGGACTTGTAGGAGCATCATCGTCGTCAAGCCAGGAGCAACCATGCCCAGCCCGATCCCCGAGAAGAGCACATTGGACCCTGCCATGGCTCCCGGCCGTTCGCCGTTGTTCGAACGCCCAGCGCTCCGGCCCGCCGGGGTGCGCGATTTCTTGCGCGACATCGCCCCGCACTATGCGAGCAACGGGGTGATCGGGCTGGTTTTCTCCGCGTCCGGGCCCATCGCGGTAACCCTTGCCGTGGGTGCCGCCGGTGGCCTAAGCCAGGCTGAATTGGCATCCTGGGTCTTCGGCATCTTCCTCTCCGCGGGCCTGGCAACGCTGGTGATGTCCATGGTCTATCGCCAGCCACTCGGATTTGCCTGGTCAATCCCCGGAACCGTGCTGTTGGGCCCGTCCCTGGCGCATCTCTCGTTCCCGGAAGTGGTGGGGACCTTCTTCGTCTCCGGCCTGCTTATCCTGGCGTTGGGGTCCACCGGCCTGGTGCGGCGCATCATGGCCGCCATTCCCATGCCCATCGTCATGGCCATGGTGGCGGCGGTGTTCCTGCGCTTCGGCACCGACATCGTCGCTTCTTCCCAGGCCAACCCGGTGGTGGCCGGGCCCATGGTGCTCGCGTTCCTCGTCCTGTCCGCAGTGCCCGTCCTGGGCAGGTACCTCCCGCCGGTGTTGGGCACCCTGGTGGTCGGCATCATCGCGGTGGCGGCCAGCGGGCAGTTTGCCCTGAACTCCGCGGCCGGGCCGATCTTCGCCACCCCGGTGTTCACCGCACCTGTTTTCACCTGGGCCTCGCAACTTGAACTGGTGGTGCCGCTGGCGATCACCGTGCTGATCGTCCAGAACGGTCAGGGCGTGGTTGTGCTGCGTGCGGCGGGCCACCGCCCGCCGGTCAATGCCTTCGCCATCGCCTCCGGCGCCTTCTCCTTGCTTAACGCCGGGTTCGGCGCCGTCTCCGCCTGCGTGACCGGTCCAACCAACGCCCTGCTGACTTCTTCGGGCGAAAAGCACCGGCAGTACACCGGCGCCGTGGTTTACGGCCTGTTGTCACTTCTCTGTGCACTGCTGGCCCCGACCCTGACCCGTTACATGCTCGCCACCCCGGAAGCCTTCGTCCTGGCCCTGGGCGGCATTGCCATGCTCAAGGCCCTCCAGCAGGCCTTCGTCAGCGCATTCTCCACAAAGTTCACCCTCGGTGCACTGGTGACCTTCGTCGTCACGATCTCGGGCCTGGACCTGTTCAACATCCACGCAGCGTTCTGGGGCATCGTCATCGGCTACGCCGTGTCCCGCCTGTTGGAGCGCCCCGACCATGCCGCCTCCGTGCAGGCCCCTTGAGGCCGGCCCGTCGCCGCGGCCCCCGCTTCCACCGGCCGCGCATGAAGCGGCGTTGACCGCGAGCGGAGGATTCAGTCCAGAACGACGGTCCGTCGACGCAGGGCAACACCGGGACCCGCAGCCAGCGCTGCAGCCAGAAGAACCAGCACGCCGAAGGAGAACGGCCCATAGCTGCTCTCGCCGACCAAAGCCGGCAGGTTCAGCAGGATGATGGCGAAGAAGGCCAGAAGTCCTGCCAGCCCCAGCGCGGGGGCGACGCGGCGGGACCACAGCGAGCCGCCGCGTTCCCGCCGCGCAAAAAAGACCAGGACGGCAATCGAGGTCAGCGTCAGCAGCAGGACGATCCCCACCGAGGAAATTCCGCCAAGCCATGTGTAGAACTGGCCGATCGGATCCAACCGCAACACCGCCGCGGCGACAATGAGCACGGCCACGGCTGCCGAGGCAGCCACCGAGGCGGCTGAGGGAGCCCCCAGGACCGGATGGGCGGTTCCCAGACGCGCGGACAGCACGCCGCGGGCACCGAGCTGGAACAGGTACCGAGAGGCAATGTTGTGGAAGGAGAGGATGCAGGCAAACAGGCTGGTCACAAACAGCAGCTGGACGATGTGGCCGCCGGCCGCACCCAGGTAGGCCTGGGTGGTGGTCTGCAAAATCGTGCCGGGATTGTCCGTGGCGTTGGCGACAATGCCGCTCTCGCCGTTGGCGCTGATCAACACCCAGCTGGAGACCGTATAGAAGACGCCGATGGAAATCAGCGAAATGTAGGTAGCCCGGGGAATGGTCCTATCCGGATCCTTGGCCTCGTCGCGGAAGACCGCAGTGGCCTCGAAGCCGACGAAGCTGAGTATTGCGAAAAGGATTCCCATGCCAGGTGCACCCGAGACGATTTCGGAAGGCGTGACGATGCCGGTGGCAAAGCCTTCCGGGCCGCCTCCGGAGAAGATGACGACCGCGTCAAGCACGAGCACGATGGCAACCTCCGCAATGAGCAACACCGCCAAGAGCTTCCCGGAGAGCGCGATGTTCCTGTAGCCCAGCGCCGTCACGGCGACGAAGCCAACCGCCGCCCACACCCACCACGGCAGGTCGGGCCCACCGTAAGATTGCACGAGTTCGGCCAGCCCGGGGCCGAAGAGCCCGAAAACCCCTGCCTCGAGTGCCAAGTAGGCCAGCAGCGCAACGAAAGCCGCACCCAGGCCGAACCCGCGACCCAGGCCCTTGCTGACGTATGAATAAAAGGCACCGGCGGTTGGCACGTGGCGGGTCATCTGGGTGAACCCCACGGAAAAGAGCAGCAGCACGACGGTGGCGATGACAAATGAGAACGGGAAGCCCGCACCGTTGCCGAAGGCGATTCCCAGTGGAACCGGGCCACCGATGACGCCCAGCGGCGAGGCAGCGGCAACCACGATGAAAACGATGGAGGCAACGCCGAGGTTTCCGCGCAACCGCGTCCTCGGGGGCGCCGTATCGGTGCCAGAAGCGGGCGCCGGCGGGGAAACGAGAATCTGTTGCTGGGACATGTTGTGTTCTCCGAACGGACGTTCACGAATTGGGAATCGGAACCACGCTAGGATCGCCCTGCGGCTCCGGGCGACCACAAGTCCGCTTATTTCCTCCAAAGTCCAACAATGACGCAGTCTCGATGCCGCGGGACGCTGCGGGCCGTCACGAAGCGTCTTCAGGCAAGCACGGGGTGTCGTTTTTCGACACGAAGTTGCCCGCGACCTCGGAACCATGACGGCGCGACGTTACTCCCATCCGCGCCGGGGCGCGACCGAATCCTCGAAAGCGCAGGGCGGGCCTGACGGTTGCCGGAGACAGAACGGCCCGCTCCGTATCGGCGGAGCGGGCGGTTCCGCCGGTCTTGACCGGCTTCGCGTGGGGTCGTTAGGCCTTGGCGATGGCTTCCTTCAGCGCCGAGAGAATCAGCGCAACCGAGGTCGGGTTCGCATTCGGGCCCATCAGCCCGATGCGCCACACGGTGCTGGCGTACTTGCCCACGCCCCCGCCGATCTCGATGTTGAAGCGATCCAGCAGGTAAGCGCGGACCTTGGCCGAATCCACTCCCTCGGGAACGTACACCGTGGTCAGCTGGGGCAGGCGGTGTCCTTCTGCGGCGAACAGCGTCAGGCCCATCTCCTCCAGGCCGTCCTGCAGCGCCTTTCCGGCAGCCTGGTGGCGCACGGTGACAGCGTCCAGCCCTTCGGCCAGAATGCGGTCGATGCCCGCCTCCAGCGATGCCACCATTCCCACCGGCGCGGTGTGGTGGTAGGTGCGTCCGCCACCGGAGCCCCCGGTGGTATATCCGCCAAGCAGACCAAGATCCAGGTACCAGGATTGCGGCTTTTCAACGCGGCGCTCGAAGGCGCGGTCAGAGATCGTGAACGGTGCGAGACCAGGGGCCACGCCGATGCACTTTTGCGTTCCGGCGTAACCAACATCGATCCCCCATTCATCGGCGAGCACCGGCATGCCGCCGATCGAGGTGACGGCATCAACGATCAGCAACGCGTCCTTCTTGATGGCACCGAGTGCCGCGATGTCGGAAACGACGCCGGTACTGGTTTCGGCGTGCACTGCGGCAATGACCGTGGGGTTCGGGTGAGCGTCGGCCACGCGCTGGGCGTCGACCGGTGTTCCATATTCATGGTCCACGCGCACCACTTCGGCCCCGGCACGCGAGGCGACCTCGCACATGCGTTCGCCAAAGAGGCCGTTGACCGCGACGACCGCCACGTCCCCTGCTTTCACCGTGTTGACGAAGGCAGCTTCCATTCCTGCCGAACCGGTCGCGCTCAATGGCAGCGTGCGCGTGTTCTTGGTTCCCCACAGGGTGCGCAGCCCCTCGGCTGTGCGATCCATCCGGGCAATGAACAACGGATCAAGATGACCCAACAGCGGCAGTCCAAGTGCAGCGGTGGCTTCGGGATACGGGTTGCATGGGCCGGGGCCAAAGAGGTGGCGAACCGGAACGATCTGTGTCATGTGATCTCTCTTTCTCATTGCAAAATCTGGCGAGCGGAGAGCCAGCCTATGCCCCGCGCAGTTTCATGAAGTCATGCCAGGCACCCGGCACGGAGGCGAGTTCAGGATGCTTCGCTTCTGCTCGGGCACCAGTCCGCAGGGAGAACCCGCCCAAGTCAGCGCAATTACGCTGCCTTTAGTGCCCTGTCCGTCGAATCGTCGTCAATCGACATCAACCGACGGGCTTCCCGCAATGCCTCGGATGAGTCCTTCTTGTCCAGCTGCGCCAGTAGCAACAAGTTCGCGATCCGCTGTTCCCTGCGGCTCTTGCGGCTCTCGCGTGCCACCTCGATCATGGCCAGGACCCGAGCATGTGCCCGGCGTCCGCGGGCATCTGGGCTCGCGTCTTCGGGATCCGTATTACTGAGTACGTTCAGTGCCTCTGCGATAACGTCGTTCATATCCTGCCTTTCACTTGGTCTCCGCCCCCACATCTTCGTGACGCGTATCACCACTTGCTTCTCATGGCCAGCCTAGCCTCCGCGTGGAGGCGAAGCAGAATCGCGAAGCGCGGGCGCGAAACTCCACGCAACATGGGCGGGCGCCATGCCCACGACACGAAATCCTGGGGCGGGACGTCGAATCGACCGTGGTCACTACAGAAACTCCCGCGCTATTCCGGTGTCGCTTCGGGGAGTCCGGCGGATGGCCCGGGCCTGCCGACCAGCCTTCCGCCGTCACGCATCGGCCGGCAGTAGTCATTACCCCCACCAAATGTTCACCCGGCATTAATGGCAACTCCGCAAAGCCGGGGGGAATCGATGGCAGGTTAAGAAGTGTTGCAGCTCAAGAAAAAGTAGTTGACACGTCAATATAGTTGTGGCATATTTATATGCATAAGCATGCAAACCGGTTGAACCGACCGGCTTCCAACACTAAGGAGTTCCCCCCATGAGCATTGAAATCACCCCCGGCACCTGGACCCTCGACGCTTCGCACAGCGAAGTTGGCTTCACCGTCCGCCACGCGGGCATCTCCAAGGTCCGCGGCGCATTCACTGAGGTCACCGGCACCCTGACCGTAGGCGAATCGGTTTCCACCTCAAAGGTCGAGGCGATCGTCAAGACCGAGTCCTTCGACTCGAACGACAACAACCGCGATGCCCACGTCAAGGGCGCGGACTTCTTCAACGTTGAGCAGTTCCCGGAAATGACCTTCGTGTCCACCGGCGTTGCAGGCTCCCCGGAAGAGTTCGAGCTCCTGGGTGAATTGACGATCAAGGACACCACCAAGCCGGTGACCTTCAAGGTCGAATTTGGCGGCGTTGCGGTTGATCCGTTCGGTGCCACCCGCGCCGGATTCTCGGCCACCACGCAGATTTCCCGCAAGGAATTCGGCATCACCTGGAATGCTGCCCTCGAAGCCGGCGGCGTACTGGTTGGCGACAAGGTCACCATTAACATCGACTCCGCATTCGTGCTCGCGGGACAGAACTAGGCCCCTTCGGCCCCAGTCGGGGGGGGGGGGGGGGGGGGGGGGGGGGGGGGG
>NZ_JBIXLM010000064.1:0-14610 GCF_045798545.1 Paeniglutamicibacter sp. ORCA_105
GTCGCTATTGACCCCGAGACGCTTCGTCTTGCCCTCACACACCGTTCCTACGCCTACGAGCATGGTGGCATCCCCACCAATGAACGTCTGGAATTCCTGGGTGACTCGGTGCTCGGCTATGCCGTGACCGACCACCTCTACAAGAATTACCCGGACTTGCCCGAAGGTGATCTGGCCAAGCGACGTTCCGCCGTGGTCAGTACCCGCGCCCTGGCTGGCATCGCCCGTTCCCTTGGCGTAGGGGAATTCATTCTCTTGGGTCAAGGTGAAATCCTGACCAATGGCAAGGACAAGTCGTCCATTCTTGCCGACACGATGGAATCCCTCATCGGTGCGACCTTCCTGAACCACGGGATTGAAGTGGCCAGGCAAATGGTCATGCGCCTGATCCTGCCGTTGTTGCACGACGTGGACGTCCTGGGCGCCGGGACCGACTGGAAAACCGCTATCCAGGAAATCGCCGCAGCCAAGAAGCTCGGCGCCATCGAGTACCGTGTCACGGGCTCCGGCCCCGACCACGCACGTACCTACATCGCCGTGCTCCATATTGGCGGCACTCCGTACGGGCAGGGAACCGGTCCCTCCAAGAAGGAAGCCGAGCAGGAATCAGCGGCAGTGACCTGGAAATTGGTCGGCCCGCAGAACGACTCGGCCAAGGCCAACTAAGCAATGCCTGAACTTCCGGAAGTCGAGGTTGTTCGGCGAGGTCTGGAGGACTGGGTCGTTGGCCGGACCGTCGAAGCGGTCCAGGTCGTAGATCCACGATCGGTTCGCCGACATCTCGGAGGACCGGCTGATTTCACCGCGAGCCTAACCAGGACCAGCATTGGCGCGGCCGTGCGCCGCGGAAAGTTCCTGTGGTTGCTGCTCGACGGATTGCCAAGGCCCAGCGCGTTGGTGGCCCATCTGGGCATGAGCGGACAGCTGTTGGTGGAGGAGCCCGCCGCGCCGGACGAGAAGCACCTGAAGGTGCGCCTTGAACTGTCTCCAGAGGCCAACAAGCCGAACCAACTGCGGTTCATCGACCAAAGAATCTTTGGCGGCATGTTTCTCTCGCCCCTGGTGCCCACCGGTGACCAATTTCCCGGAGGCCAAGGTTCCGAGGCGCCCTGGATTCCAGAGGCCGCTGCTCACATCGCCCGGGATGTCCTTGATCCCGCTTCGACCCCCGAGGCCCTCTACCAGGCCCTGCGCAAGAAAAATACGCAAATCAAGCGCGCAATCCTGGACCAGCAGGTCATTTCCGGTGTCGGGAACATCTACGCGGACGAAGCACTTTGGGCCGCCAAGCTGCACGGTCTGCGCTCCACCGCCACGATCCGCCGCCCCGACGTCGTACGCCTCCACACTGCACTCGTGGACGTCATGGGCCGTGCGCTGGATGCCGGCGGCACGAGTTTCGACGCGCTTTATGTCAATGTCAACGGCGCTTCCGGCTACTTTGACAGGTCACTTAACGCCTATGGCCGCGAAGGCCGGGACTGCCAGCGTTGTGCCGAAGAAGGCGTGGTCTCGGCGATCCGCCGGGATCCCTTCATGGGACGCTCCTCCTACAGTTGTCCCAGGTGCCAGCGTAAGCCCCGCTGAAACCCCTTGAACCCCGTGGATGCCATTCCAGGTTTCCCCCTGCCTGGCCTGGATCCGCGAGAGGCTTCGAATCGCGTTCGCACTGGCTACACACGAGTCCCACTGGCGGAGGCGGCTGACTAGGAGAATGCTCAGTTGGCGTTGGGTAGGATTGATCACATGACTCGTACGCCGCACTTCCTGGTAAACACCCTTGCGCTCAAACGTGGAGGCCTCGTCAAGGCGGTTCGTGAACGCGCCAACGCCCTCGCTGCCCAAGGAACGATGCCAGAAGTCAGGATTGCGGTTTTGGCAGGACAACCCCGGCTCCAGTTGGATGTCGAGGATCTCAAACGTGACGGGCATTTGCATCCCGCAGTGACCGCTTACAGCATCCTGTATACATTGGACCCGTCCACATCGGATAAACGCACCCCCTACGTCCTCGATGAGGGGCCCGGCATCACCGTGTTCCCCACGGGCAGGTCGGGTCGGGAATACAGGTATTTCCGCGACGGCATCTACGAAAAATACGTGCGTTTTGACACGGGTGGCCGGATAGAAGTTGTCGAGTACTTTGATGAGGCCAGATTCCGATATCGGCGTGACGAGATGGACGAGTTCGGTTGCGTTGCACGCCGCCTCACGTACCAGCAGGGCAGTCACAATCCCACCGTTCAAAGATTCTTCGGTCACGACTCCACGTGCTTTCTGACAATTTGGCAGACACCCGGTGATCCCAAATGGGGCGCCTCCTTCCTCCATGGTGAAAACCCGCGTTCATTCGCCACGATGGGGGAACTCTACAAATTTGCTTTCGAGCGGAAACTTGAAAAGGATGCGGCGCCGGCCATCGTCTCGGAGTTCCGGGAGAATCTCCCGAATTTGCCGAGGGAAAATGTGGATGACATCGTCGGTGCGATTCGCCACCCCAACCTTCTCAAGATCATGACGGCCCATAGCAACCATCTGCAACCGCCGTATGTATCCGGCTCTGGAACCAGCCCCAACTGGGCGCGGGCTGGGCGAAACCTTGATGCGTGGGACCGGCTGGTGTTGCTGACGGACGCCCAGAAAAAGGACATGGCGGAGGAATTCGGGCATGACGAAATCATGCAGGTCATTGGTCAGGTTGCGCCTGAGGAATCGAACCGCTCGACCGAAATTGATCCCTACCGTATCGTCCTCGTCGCCAGGATCCACCCAAAGAAACGTCTCGACGAGGCGATGCGGGTCTTTGCCCATATTGCTGCCGCGGAACCCCGGGCTCGCCTTGAGGTCTTCGGTTTTGGCTACAAGGATGCCGAGGAAGACACCTTGGCGGAGCTAATCGATGAATTGGGCATCAAAGACAGTGTCAAATTCATGCCTTTTACGAACAATCCATCGGAAATCTATGCCACGGCGCTCGTGACGCTGTTGACCTCCGCTTCTGAAGGGTTCCCCCTGATACTTCTCGAAAGCATGGCCCACGGGGTGCCGGTTGCCGCCTATGACGCCAATTACGGTCCGCGGGATGTCATCGTTGATGATCGGAATGGCTTTCTTATGCCTTTCGGCGAAAATCGGGCGATGGCGGAACAGGTGCTCGCTTTGATGAAGAATCCCGGCAAGCGAAACGACATGGCCTTGGAGTGCAGGAAAACCTTGATGCGATTCACCAAGGAAAATTTCGTCAAGCGATGGATGGAGATCCTAAACGCTGCTCCCCGTCCCAACCGTATCGTGGGTAAGACGATTGGCCCGATCATCTCGCAGGTTCGGCCCGCAGGAACCAGGGACCTCGAATTCCTCCCAAATGGGGCGATGCCCGACGATCTGGGGCTGATACTCGTGCCGCGGGATTCAAACAAAGTTGTCTCCGCCGCCGCCATTCAGGCTGGAGCGTGGGTATTGCCCTTGGCTGATAGCGCGCCGGGAACAATCTTGGACGTCTTTGCCACCACGAACGGAAACGCAGCGAGAAAACGCGTTGAATTTGGTGACCTCGATCCGGCGACCGTAGTTGGGTGGCGCATCTACCGCACCCAGCATGGCAGTTTGTCACTCAAGCGCGTGTAGCCGACGTCCTCGCCGCTTTCGGGCAGCCAGTTGGCCGCTGTGTAGCGACGACAGGATGGCGAGTTACCGCCTGGTGCCCGGCTGTTTGGACTGGCCGGAATTCATGGCTTGGATGATCGGTGCTGACGCGATGGTAACGTCACGTAGTCGAAAAATATATTTGTTATGAACTTTCCCTTTGCAGTGTTCATCTGTGAGACGGGTAATGTTTGGGACTTATTGAAAACTAAGGGGGTCCCGATGGGACTACGGTCAAAATTGGGAATAGGTAAAAAGAAAAGCACGGATGGTTTGCTGGCGGGAGTTGGTCCAGTTTCGGAGAGTTCGTCACCTATGCCATTTTCTGCTGCTCAGAAGCCAGGGGATTTCGATAACGGCGCGTCGTCCCCGCGCTCGGTGTCGGTCATCATCCCGGTTTACAACGCGATGCCGTATCTGACAGAACTCCTGAACTCCCTCGAAGCGCAAGACATGGCTTCAACCGACTTTGACGTGATCGCCGTGGACGATGGATCCAACGACTTCAGCGGCGAGATTCTTGACGTGTATGCAGCCAGGAATGCGAACTTCCGAGTAATACACCAGGAGAACAGCGGCTGGCCAGGCAAGCCGCGAAATGTGGGCATCGAGGCCAGCCGATCCGAATTCGTGTTTTTCTGCGATGCGGATGACCACCTTGGACCGGAAGCATTGCGTCGAATGGTGGACTTTGCCCGGGCACATTCCTCGGATGTTGTCGTTCCCAAAATGATTGGCGTAGGTGGGCGACGAGTGCAGGCTTCGCTGTTCACGAAGACCGTCGAAGACGTACCCCTACGCACAATCTTGCGCTCCCTCTCGCCCCAAAAACTCGTTCGACGGTCACTGTTGCTGGAGAACAACATCAGGTTTCATGAAGAGAAAGTTCGTTTGGAAGACGGAATCGTCATGTCTGCCTGCTATCTGAAGGCTCGCAAGACTTCAATTCTTGCCGACTATGACTACTACTTCATTCGGACCCGGACAGTCGGAACGAATATCAGTAGTGCACCGATCGAACCCGCAGGCTACGTTCGTTCAATCACCGAGATTTCGAAGAATTTGCTTGATGGCGTCCAGGATAGGGCCCTCGCGGACTTGCTCGTGCTCGACCTATTCAGGCGAAAGGGACTGCGGTTCTATGAGCCTGCCAGGTTCCTCGCGATGGCTCCCCGCGTGCAAAAGCAATGGGTCGTATCCCATGCGGCTTTCATCGATCGTTTTCTTCCGGTGGAGTCACGGCAGAAACTCGACGACGCGGATAGGGAACTGACAGCGCTTATTCACCAGCAAGACCTCGACGCGATCCTGACAACCGTCAAAAAACGAGAGTCCGTCAATGGTCCGATGGAGACCGTTGAGGCAAGAGTCAGTGGCGATGGCGTCAGTTTCCAGCTCTCCAGCCTGGCGCCGTTGAGCAGTGCCGACCTGGTGCTGAAAAACCGTACAGGGACCAAGCAAGTAACGTTCGACGTAGAGGTTAATGGGTCGGCAGTGGATTCTGACAGGCACCTGCACACCGTTTCGATCAGATCTGACGATTTGAAGGCTTTTGGGAAAGAGATCATCGATGTCTGGACGATCGCCCGCGATGCCACCGGCCAGGAAGGCGCTCCGGCACGGACAACTTGTCCGGCAGGGGTCGCCCTCCCGCCGCCAGTGTCGGGCATCCGCGTTTACGCCACGGTCCACGGCAGCCTGAGCTTGGACCTCCGGAAATAAACCGAAAACACTGGCGAGTCCGCAGCGGGCGGTTTCATGGATACGATTCATCGCTTTCACGAAACCGCCCGTTGAGTCGCCGGGGGAGCCGCTCGTTGTTGACCGTAGTCATTCAGCATCCAACCAACTGTCGACTCTTCAGCTGCCCATGACTTCTCTGACTACATCGTCGTTGAACGGCGTCCATGCCTCGACCGCCCATGGGCCAAAGGGTTTGTCGGTCAAAGTCACACAGGCCGCACCCAGTACCGGGTCGACCCAAAGGAACGTTCCAGCCTGACCAAAGTGTCCGTAGGTTTCCGGCGAGTTCAGCGTGCCGGTCCAGTGCGGGGACTTTTCCGACCGGATTTCAAAACCCAGTCCCCAGGTGTTGTTCTTTTGCCGTCCGTAGCCGGGGAGGATCCCGGGAAGGTCCGGGAAAACCACGTGGGTTGCCTGGGAGTGGGTTTGGACGTCCAACAGCGTCGGGTCCTGCAATTCGGCCGCGAACGTCATGAGATCGCCCAGGGTCGAGACGCCGTCCGCTGCGGCGCTGCCGTCCAGGGACGTGGAGTCCATGCCGAGCGGTTGCAAGACGGCTTCGCCCAGGTAGTCGGCGAATCTCATGTCGGTGGCTTTCTCCAGTGTCTCGGCCAAGACCTCAAAGCCGGCATTCGAATACAGGCGCCGGTCACCAGGGGCAAAGCGCACCTTGCGTTCGGCAAAATCGTAACCGGAGGTGTGGGCCAGGAGATGCTTCACGGTGGAGCCTTCGGGGCCGGCCGGCGTGTCGAGCTCGAAAGCTCCCTCCTCCACCGCGACCAGAAATGCGTAGGCACTGAGCAGCTTGGTGACTGAGGCAAGTGCAAAGCGGTGCTCAACATCGCCGTGTGATCCCAGGACTGCGCCGTCGGCGGCAACCACGGCCGAAGCCGCCTGTGTCGAAGGCCATGAATCGATGGCCGAAAGACTCTTCAAAGGGTCTTCTCCTAGCATTCTTGATGAAAATACCTGTATGCCGGGCTTGACCTACGCTCTTGAGCCAACCTGACTCGATAGTATGGAAGGCAGCCCTCCGACCACTTTAGTCACCAATTAGCCAGGACGCTCCCACGTGCATTTGAAAACACTCACCGTTCGCGGATTCAAGTCGTTTGCCTCGGCAACGACCTTTGAATTCGAACCGGGTGTCACCGCCGTGGTCGGCCCCAATGGTTCGGGCAAGTCAAACGTTGTCGATGCACTTGCCTGGGTCATGGGGGAGCAGGGCGCCAAGACCTTGCGTGGCGGCAAGATGGAGGATGTCATCTTCGCCGGCACCTCCGGCCGCGCGCCGCTTGGCCGCGCGCATGTCTCCCTGACGATCGACAACAGCGACGGTGCGCTTCCCATCGAATACGCCGAAGTCACCATTTCCAGGACCCTGTTCAGGGCGGGCGGCTCCGAGTACGCCATCAACGGCAATTCATGCAGGCTCCTGGACATCCAGGAACTCCTCTCGGACTCCGGCCTGGGACGGGAAATGCACGTGATCGTCGGCCAAGGACAGCTTGACCGAATCCTGCATGCCACGCCCGAGGACCGCAGGGGCTTCATCGAGGAGGCCGCCGGTGTGCTCAAGCACCGTCGGCGCAAGGAAAAGACCGTACGGAAACTTGACGCCATGCAGGGCAACCTGAACCGGCTCGAAGACCTCACCAGCGAGATCCGCCGCCAGCTCACACCCCTTGGCAAACAAGCCAAGATCGCCCGCCGCGCCCAGAGCGTCCAGTTCGACGTGCGTGACGCCAAGTCCAGGCTCCTGGCCGATGACCTGGTGACCTTGCGCGGCACACTGGAAAAGGACATCGCCGACGAAGCGTCACAGCGGGCCGCCCAGCAAGTAGTCCAGGCCCGGCTCGAGGATGCCCGTGCCGAGCTCACCAAGCTTGAAGTCGCGGCTGCCCACGCCACCCCCGCCCTCAATAAGGCGCGAGACCTCTGGTTTGGGCTGACCTCCACGCGGGAACGCTTCAGGTCCCTGGGTGCCCTGTCAGCGGAACGCTCCCGCCTGCTCGGAACCGACGGCATTGAAGCCGACCCGAGCCGTGATCCCGACCGGCTCGAAGCACAGGCTGAGCGACTGCGCGAAGAGCTGGAGGAACTCGAGGAAAACCTCGAGATTCGCCAGGAGCTGCTTGAGGAAGCCCTCGAGGCCAAATCGCAGGCCGAGGAAGCAGCACATGCCGAACAACAGCGCCTGACCACTGAATTGCGGGTGGCAGCGGACCGCAGGGAAGGGCTCGCCCGGCTCGCCGGGCAAGTGGGCGCCTCCCGCAGCAAGGTCGAAGCGGCAGAAGGTGAATTGGGCAGGTTGCGCGAGTCGCTTCAGGGCTGGTCAGCGCGTCGCGAGGGTACCGCCAACGAGTTTGCCGCCCTTGAGCAACAGGCGGCATCCGTCCAGGACGGAGAGGAAGACCTCGATACGGCCTATGAACATGCTGCTGACCGCCACGAGGCGCTGGTAGCCCAGATGGATACCCAACGCCGGACTGAACAAGAACTTGCCACGCAATTGGGTTCCCTGCGCGGAAGGCTTGAGGCGCTGCGCGAGGGGGCCGTCCGCAAGGATGCCTCGGAAGATATCCTGGCCGGCGGGCATGAAGGCCTGCTGGGGCGCCTCTCGGAACACCTCGAAGTCGAGACGGGCTATGAGATTGCCGTTGCGGCCGCCTTGGGCCCGATTGCCGAAGCCATTGCCGTCCAGGAACTGGACCACGCCCTGGAGATCCTGGGCGGGCTGCGCGCATCAGAGGGAGGACGCGTCCATCTGGTCAGTGGAAATCTTGACGCCTCTGCCCACGGCATATCGCCTGCGTCTTCGGGGAAGCATGTATTGGACGTCATCAGTGCACCCGAAGCATTGCGCGGCACGTTGGCACACCTGTTGGGAACCACGGTGGTCGCCACGGACCTTGCCGAGGCGAAGCATTTGTTGTCACAGGATGCAGGTACCCGGGCAGTGACACTGGCCGGTGACATTCTCACTGCGGGTTCTGCCAGTGGCGGCACCACTGCCGCCCCTTCGCTGATAGAACAGAACGCGGCCATCGCCGAAACCGAAGCCGAACTGGCTCTGATTGAGGAACGCCTTGGTTCCTTGCGCCTGGAGGCAGCTGACCTCACCGCCGGGCTCATGGCCGCCGAGGAGGCCGCAGACACGGCATTGAGCCGTTTGCACGATTCGGATGCGAGGATCTCGGCCGTAGCCCAGCGCATGGAGCACCTGGGATCCCTGCTCCGCCAGGGCCAGGACGAACGCGAGCGCCTCGAACAGCAGATTGCCATTGCCCAGGAAAAGCTGGAAGTGGAGCAGGAGAAGCTCGCCGAACTCATTGAGCGCCTGGACATGGCCCAGGAGTCACCAGAGGAACACGGACCCGAGACCGACCAGCGCGATGAACTGGCGGCCGCCGCCTCAAGCGCGCGGCAAAAGGAACTGGATGCCCGTCTGGCCCTGCGCAGCGCGGAGGAGCGTGCCAACGGGCTGCGCGGTCGGGTCGAGTCCCTGAAACGTGCGGCGGAAACCGAACGCCGGGCACGTGCCGAGGCGCAACGCCGGGCCGAGATCCGCCGCAAGCAGGCCGCCGCTGCCCGCGAGGTCTCGGCCAAGGTCGAACGCGTCGTTTCGTTCATGGATATATCGATCGAGCTGGCCGACCGGGAGCGGGAAGAGTTCCAGGCCCGGCGCGAGGAACTGGAAGCCGAACTTTCCCTCGTGCGCGGACGCGTCGACAAGCTGGGCCATGAGTTGGCGGAGCTGACGAATTCTGTCCACCGCGACGAGATGGCTCGGGCAGAACAGCGCATGCGCATTGAATCGCTGGAGAACCGATCCATAGAGGAACTCGGGTTGACCAGCGAGCACCTCATTGAGAACTTCGGTCCGCACCTGCCGGTTCCGCAGCCCGCTGCCGAGGACGACAAATGGGCTGCCCTGCGCGCTGAAGTAGATGACGAGGGCAACGCCATACCCGAAGGAATCCCGTTTGACCGCGTCGAGCAGGAAAAAAGGCTGAAAAGGGCCGAACGGGATCTTGCTGCGTTGGGCAGGGTCAATCCGCTGGCGCTGGAAGAGTTCGCTGCGCTTGAGGAAAGGCACAAGTTCCTGACCTCGCAACTGGAGGACCTGCGGAAGAGCCGCAAGGACCTGCTCGATATCATCAAGGACGTCGACGAGCGCGTGGAGCGTGCCTTCACGGAGGCCTACAACGACACCGCGGCACAGTTCGAGCGGGTCTTTGGGAGATTGTTCCCCGGGGGAGAAGGGCACCTGGTCCTCACGGATCCGGAGAACATGCTGACCACCGGCATTGAAGTGGAAGCCCGTCCCGCCGGGAAGAAGATCAAGCGGCTTTCCTTGCTCTCCGGTGGCGAGCGTTCGTTGACTGCCGTCGCACTGTTGGTGGCGATCTTCAAGGCACGTCCGTCACCCTTCTACGTCATGGATGAAGTGGAAGCCGCGCTGGACGACACCAACCTGGGTCGCCTGATCACCATCTTCGAGGAGCTGCGCGAATCCAGCCAACTCATCGTGATCACGCACCAAAAGCGCACCATGGAAGTGGCAGACGCGCTCTACGGCGTCACCATGCGTGGAGACGGCGTTTCCATGGTGATCAGCCAGCGCATCGAACGCGAGGATGCACAAAGCGCCTAAGGCAGCGTTCCCGCTGATCGTCGCCCCCCTGGGGTTCGGGGAGCTTCCCTTTCCGATGTGGGCTGGCCACGCTATTGCCTGTCGTCGAGCCCGTCCCGGAAAGGGCCGGGCTCGCTTGCCGCTGTTGAGGATTCGTTGGCAGCAGCCGGACGCTTTTCCTTCACCGGCAACCACGCAATGACCCCCATCAGACCCAGGGCGCCACTGACGGTGAATGCCCACCCGAAGCCTGCCCGGTCGGCGATCAAGCCGGCCAGGATCGGACCGATGATGGAGCCGAAGTCGGTTGCCATCTGGAAGGTGGCCATGACCTTTCCGCCGTTGCGGCCCTGGCCGACCACGTCGGCGATCGCTGCCTGCTGGGCCGGGCCCATCAGCCCCGTCCCGAGGCCTCCGATGACCGACAAGGCGATAAAGAGGGGAATGGTGTCGACCCAGCCGATCGCGGCAGTGGCCAGCGAGGCAACGGTCAGCCCGACCAGGATCGGCAGGCGGCGGCCGTAGGTGTCGGTGAGCCTGCCCGCCACGGTGAGGGCCGCACCGTTGCCCACGGCGAAGATCGCCAGCGCCAGGCCGGCGAGCAGAGTGCCCTGCGAGGCGAACGCCGCGACGGCGAAGAGCGGAATCAGGGACATCCGCACGCCGAAGGCCATCCAGCCATTGGTGAAGCCGGAAACCAACGCGGCCTTGAAGGACGCCGCACCCCAGGCCTCTGAAAGGGGTATGCGGTCGACCGCCGGGGCCGCCTTTTCCGCAGCCGTCTTCATGGTAGCGCGACGCGAGTGGGAGAGGGAGAAATAGACGATTGAGGCCGCCACCACTAGCGCCCCGCCGTAGATGAAGAAGGGAATCCGGAACCCCATGCCGGCAGCAAGGGAACCGAGCACCGGACCTGCCACGTTGCCGAGCAGGAACGAGCCTGAATACAGCCCGGCGATACGTCCGCGGATTTGCGGCGGCGACATGCGGGCAATTAAGGCCATGGCCGAGACCGTGAACATGGTCGAGCCCAGTCCGCCCAGCCCGCGGAAAATGAGCAGCTGGGTGTAGGACTGGGCAAAGCCACAGAGAATGGTCGAGGCGGCAACGATGAGGACACCGGTGACGTACACGGTCGGTTCGCCGAGCCAATCGGTCAACTTTCCGCTGACTGGGGCAAAGATCAATCGGGCAAAGGCAAAAATGCTGACAATGACGCTGGCTGCGGCAACGCCGACGTTAAAACTCGTTGCGAATTGGGGCAGGATCGGTGCAATGAGCCCGAATCCGAGGGCGACGACGAAGGCGGCCGCGACAAGCACGCGGATTTCACGGGGAACCGACGGCAACTTTTCGGAACCGGCATTAACCGGCTTTTCCGGGAAGTTGGGGGTCGAGGCATTCTTAGGCATAAGTAAGACAAGTTTAGTCTGTGAGAAGCTTGGACGGTGTCAGAACAACTTAACTTGATCATTGTCCTCGTTGCAGTGGTTGCCGTCATCGGTATTGGTGCTGCCTTCTTCCTTGTCCGGGGCCGCAAGGCGCCCAAGGGAACGTACACCGGCCCGCGCGACGCCAACGACCCAGCGCCCACGCTCACCACGGACGCGCCGTCCACCGAAGCCCCCGAAGTGGGGGCCCCGACTGAAACCGCGGAAGCCCCGGCAACGGATGTTGTCGACGAAACCGTCGGCAAGGTCGTCGTCCCCATCGATGTACCCGAGCCCGTCCAAGGACGGCTGGCACGCCTCCGGGCTCGCCTGTCCAAGTCAAACAACGTCCTGGGCAAGGGCCTGCTGGCCCTGTTGAGCCAGGACAAGATTGACGAAGACGTCTGGGACGAAATCGAAGAGACCCTGCTCTTGGCCGACTTGGGGACCGAACCCACCCTGGAACTGGTTGATGCCCTGCGCGAGCGCGTCAAGGTGGAAGGAAGCCGGGACCCCCAGCGCGTCCACGACATGTTGCGTGAAGAACTCATCAAGCTGGTCGACCCGAGCATGGACCGCAGCTTCATCCCGGTTCGCCATGCGGACCGTCCAAACGTGATCATGGTCGTCGGCGTCAACGGCGTTGGCAAGACCACCACGATCGGCAAGATGGCACGCGTGCTGGTTGCCGAAAACAAGGACGTCATCCTTGGTGCCGCCGACACCTTCCGTGCCGCCGCCGCCGAACAGCTTGCGACCTGGGGAGACCGCGTAGGCGTCCCTACGGTCAAGTCCGATATCGACGGCGCCGACCCGGCTTCCGTCGCCTTCGAGGCAGTGAAGGCCGGCATCGAGCAGGAAGTCGACATCGTCATGATCGACACCGCCGGCCGCCTGCAGAACAAGGTCGGCCTGATGGACGAACTTGGGAAGATCAAACGTGTCATCGAGAAGAAGGCCACCGTCGACGAAGTTCTCTTGGTTCTCGACGCCACCACCGGCCAGAACGGCCTGAACCAGGCCAAGGTCTTTTCCGAGGTCGTCAACGTCACCGGCATCGTCCTGACGAAACTGGATGGCACCGCCAAGGGTGGCATCGTTGTAGCCATCCAGCGCCAGCTCGGTGTCCCGGTGAAGCTGGTCGGCCTGGGCGAGGGCCCCGACGACTTGGCGCCATTCGATGCTGCGGCGTTCGTCGACGCACTGCTCGACTGACCCGGCAACGGGGTTCTTGACCAGCTAACTGCCTCAAAGGCGGCCACGGATTTTTTCTTCCGTGGCCGCCTTTGCCATGCGGACAAGGTTTCGGAAACATCACCGAAATGAGTGCGACACCCGCCTTTTACGTCCAGGGGGAATCGGTAACCACCACGAAATGCTTGGCCGTGCCGGACGTAACACCGACAGGGAATTCTTGAATACAGGCGAGAAAGACTCGCAAGCGATTCAGGGAGGCGTTAGACATGGAGCTAACAACGACTCAGGTATGGATGATGGTGTGCGCCGCACTCGTCCTGCTGATGACCCCGGCACTGGCATTCTTCTACGGTGGAATGACCCGGGCCAAAAGCGTACTGAACATGATGATGATGAGCTTCTCGGCCATCGCCCTCGTCACCGTGGTGTGGGTGCTCTGGGGCAACTCCATGGCAGGTGGCGGGGCAAACGTGGGCGGCTTGTTTGGAAACCCGGCAGACGGTTTCGGGATGGGATCAATGCTCGGCACCGATGGCTTCATCGCCGCCGGTTACGGAGCGACCTTCGCGATCATTACCGTCGCCCTGATTTCCGGGGCCGTGGCGGACCGAGCCAAATTCAGCGCGTGGTTGGTCTTCGTCCCCGTCTGGGTGACCCTTGTCTACGCTCCCATCGCCTTCTGGGTCTGGGGTGGCGGAATCCTGGGCGCCGAGGGAGCCATTGGCTCCGTGGTCGGTGAGGCCATTGACTTCGCCGGTGGCACCGTTGTCCACATCAACGCCGGTGTCGCAGGCCTGATCCTCGCGCTCATCCTCGGCAAGCGCCGCGGCTTCGGGAAGGACCCGAGCCAGCGCCCGCACAACATCCCCTTCGTCATGCTCGGTGCCGCGCTGCTCTGGTTCGGCTGGTTCGGATTCAACGGCGGCGCAGCAAGCACTGCCGAGGAGGCCGGCTTGATTTGGGTCAACACCCTCGCTGCGCCCTCCGCCGCCCTCCTGGGCTGGATCCTGGTTGAACGCTTCCGCGACGGACACAGCACCTCCCTGGGTGCAGCTTCGGGCATCGTTGCAGGCCTGGTGGCCATCACCCCGGCCTGCGCCAACATCAGCCCCGTCGCGGCCCTTGGCCTGGGTCTCATCGCCGGCGTTGCCTCTGCCCTGGCAGTCGGCCTGAAGTACCGCTGGGGCTACGACGACTCCCTGGACGTCGTCGGCGTGCACCTGGTATCCGGGATCATCGGCACCCTCGCCCTGGGCTTCATCGCACTTCCCGTCGACGGGATCGGCGGCGGCCTTTTCTACGGCGGCGGATTCGCCCAGCTCTGGGCCCAGATCGTTGCCTGCGTCGTGGTCATGGCCTTCACCGCCATCATGACAACCATCATCGGCCTGGCAATCCACAGGATCATGGGCTTCCGCATCAGCACCGAAGAGGAAATCGCCGGCATCGACCTGATGCAGCACGCAGAAACCGGCTACGAGTTCGGCGGCCTGGGCACCGGTGGAACCTTCGTTCCCCACCCGGCCACCTCGGCACACCTGAAGTCCTCCGCAACCGAAAAGGATGCGGCCCGAGCCAAGGAAGAGGTCAGCGCATGAAACTCGTGACAGCCATCATCCGACCCGAAAAGACCGACGAGATCCGTGAAGCACTGGAAAACTACGGAGTCCAAGGCATGACCATCAGCCAGGCCAGCGGGTACGGCCGGCAGCGCGGCCACACACAGGTCTATCGTGGGGCCGAATACACGGTCGACCTGCTGCCCAAGGTGCGCCTTGAAGTCCTGGTGGAGGAGAGCACCTGTGACGACATCCTGGACGTCCTGATCTCCACCGCGAACACCGGCAGCGCCGGAGACGGAAAGATCTGGGTCACCAATGTCGAGGAAGTGATCCGGGTCCGTACCGGCGAACGCGGCATGGCAGCCGTCTAGAAATCCCATAAGCGGGATCGACGCCC